>NZ_JBHXQY010000033.1:0-57756 GCF_042716955.1 Nocardiopsis sp. NPDC058631
GGTCGCGTTCCCCCCCCCCCCCCCCGGCACCCCCCCGCACCCGCCCACCGCCCCGGCGGGGCGCGCGCTCCGCCGCCCCCCGGGCCGTCCCGGTAGAGGGCCTGTCCGCCCCGCGGACAGCGCACACACGGGGCCGGGGGAGCCCTTCTGCGACGCGCCCGTCCGCGCGATTCGGGCGACACGCCGTGCCGGTGCGGGCGAACGGTGTGGACGCCCCAGTAGGCTGCCCGCCGTGGCGGGCCGTTCTGCCCGACCACCCGACCTACCCCGTCCCCCGTGGAGGTGACCCCGATGGCCACGCGCGCCTCCTCCGGTGGTTCCGGACGCAAGAAGCCCGCCGCCCGCAGACCCGCCCCGAAGAAGCGCATGCCGGACGGGCCCATCGCCTTCGCCTTCACCATGTTCGGGCAGTTCCTGCTCGTGCTGTGGAAGCTGATCGCGCACACGGTCGGCGGTGCGGCGCGCGCGGTCGGCCGCAGTGCGCGCGACCTCGACCCCGACCTGCGCCGCGACGGGGTCGGCTTGATCCTGCTGGCCTCGGGGGTCCTCGTCGCCGCCGCGGTGTGGTGGCGGAGCGAGGGACCGCTGCTGGAGTACACCCGTATGGTCGTGGTCGGCGGCTTCGGCACGTTCTCGCCGATCCTGCCGCTGCTGTTCCTGCCCGTCGCGGTCAAGCTCATGCGCACCCCCGGTTCGGGCCGGGAGGGCGACGGAGGGCGGCTGTTCATCGGCTCCGCCTCGATCATGCTGGGGCTGCTCGGGCTGATCCACATCGCGAACGGCCTCCCGGAACCCTCCGACGGGCTGGAGGCGCTCCAGGACTCGGGCGGCCTCATCGGCTTCGTCGCCGCGGGCCCCCTCAGCGCCGTCGTCACCCCGTGGCTGACCGGTGTCCTGCTCGTCCTCATCCTGGTCTTCGGCATCCTGGTGGTCACCGCCACGCCCATCCGGCGCATCCCCGAACGCCTCCAGACACTGTTCGGCGCACTCATGGAGCGCGACACCGGACCCGACTCCGGTATCGGCATCCTGGGCGCGGACCCCGCACCGCCCAAGGCCAGGCCCCGCAAGCGCAAGCCGAAGAAGGACCCGGAAGCGGAGGGCGAGACGGTCGCGGGCGACCACGAGCGCCCCTACGACAGCCCGGTGCTGGCCGCCGAGCCGCTCGCGCCCGCCCTCACCGACGAGGGGGCGGCCCCGGCGGCCGGGGCCGCGAGGAAGAAGCCCGGACGCAAGAAGGTCGACGTCCCCGACCCCACGCCGCCCCCCGCGGCCACCGAGCAGCTGGCCATCCCCTCCCGGGTGGTCGAGGGCGACTACGAACTCCCCTCGCCGGCCATGCTCAAGCCGGGCAGCCCGGTCAAGCCGCGCACCAAGGCCAACGACGACGTCGTCGCCGCGCTGAGCGGTGTGCTCACCCAGTTCGGCATCGACGCAGAGGTCACCGGGTTCACCCGCGGCCCGACCGTCACCCGCTACGAGATCGAGCTGGGCCCGGCGGTCAAGGTGGAGAAGGTCACCGCCCTGGCCAAGAACATCTCCCTGGCGGTCAAGAGCGCCGACGTCCGGATCCAGTCGCCCATCCCCGGCAAGTCCGCGATCGGTATCGAGATCCCCAACACCGACAAGGACATAGTGAGTCTGGGCGACGTCCTGGGCTCCTCGGCCGCGACCTCGGACGACCACCCCATGCTGGTGGGCCTGGGCAAGGACGTCGAGGGCGTCAACGTGGTCGCGAACCTGGCGAAGATGCCGCACGTGCTGGTCGCCGGTGCGACCGGCGCGGGCAAGTCCACCTGTATCAACGGGCTGATCACCTCGCTGATGATGCGCGCCACCCCCGACGAGGTGCGGATGATCCTGGTCGACCCCAAACGGGTCGAACTGACCATGTACGAGGGCATCCCGCACCTGATCACGCCCATCATCACCAACCCCAAGCGGGCCGCCGAGGCCCTGCAGTGGGTGGTGGGGGAGATGGACCGCCGCTACGACGACCTGGCGGCCTCCGGCTACCGGCACGTGGACGACTTCAACGCCGCCGTGCGCACCGGGGAGGTGACCGCGCCGCTCGGCAGCGAGCGCGTGTACGAGCCCTACCCCTACCTGCTGGTCATCGTCGACGAGCTGGCCGACCTGATGATGGTCGCCCCCCGCGACGTCGAGGACTCGGTCGTGCGCATCACGCAGCTGGCCCGTGCGGCGGGCATCCACCTGGTGCTCGCCACCCAGCGCCCCAGCGTCGACGTCGTCACCGGCCTGATCAAGGCCAACGTGCCCTCCCGCCTGGCCTTCGCGACCTCCAGCCTCGCCGACAGCCGCGTCATCCTCGACCAGCCCGGCGCCGAGAAGCTGGTCGGCAAGGGCGACTCGCTCTTCCTCCCGATGGGCGCGGGAAAGTCCATCCGCCTCCAGAACGCCTGGGTGTCGGAGAAGGAGATCCGGGCGATCGTCGAGCACTGCAAGAAGCAGTCCGAGCCCAGCTACCGGGAGGACGTCGCGGCCCCCGAGGGCAAGAAGAAGGAGATCGACGAGGACATCGGCGACGACCTGGACCTCCTCCTCCAGGCCGTGGAACTGGTGGTCACCACCCAGTTCGGGTCGACGTCCATGCTCCAGCGCAAGCTGCGGGTCGGCTTCGCCAAGGCGGGCCGACTGATGGACCTGATGGAGAGCCGCGACGTGGTCGGCCCCAGCGAGGGCTCCAAGGCCCGCGACGTCCTCGTCACGCCGGACGAGCTCCCCGGAGTCCTGACGGAGATCCGCGGGGGCTGAGGCGTGCGGCCGGGAGCGGTGGTCACGCGTCCCCGGTCCCGGGCGGGGCGAGCGGGAAGACAGCGGCATTCTGTGTGCCCGTGACCGATTTGGCGTGTTCTTGAGACTTCGCGGGGCGTGGTGACCTGCATCAGAGCGCCCCGGGCGGCAGAGTGGGACACGTCAATCACACAGAGTTGCCGGGAGAGTGCTCATGGCGACGATCGGTCAGACCCTGTCCGCCGCCCGCCTCGCAGCGGGCTTCACGGTTGCGGACCTCAGCGCCCGTACACGGGTGCGGGAATCCGTTCTCGAAGGTATCGAGGAGGAGGACTTCGTCCCCTGCGGCGGGGACTTCTACGCACGCGGCCACATCCGCGGCCTCAGCAGGGCGCTCGGCCTGGACCCGGCGCCGCTGCTTGCGGAGTACGACCGCGAGCACGCGTCCTCGGACGCGCCGACGTTCGTTCCCCTGCCGCGCCACCCCGCGGCCTCGCCCGCCGCGGTCAGGGCCGCGGTGGCGGCGTCCCGGAACGGAACGGAGACGGTCGGCGAGGAGGAGCAGATGGCCGGACCGATCCCGCGCTTCGGCGACGACGGCGACCCCGGCTCCAACTCCGAGCAGTGGGGCCACTTCGAGCGCAGTCAGAACCTGCACGGCGGGCCGCGCAGGGGCCGTCCCCGCGAGGAGGCGGAGGCCTCCGTCCCCGAGCCGCGCTCACCCGAGCGCCGCCGGGGGACCAGGGGCATACCCCGGGCCAGAAGCGAGCACGGCACCGGCACCGGCCCCGGGGACACACGGCCCGCACCGCGTCCCCCCGTCACGTCCACGAGCCCCCGGCGGGGCGAGGCGGTCCGCCGCCACTGGCCCTGGGCCGTGGTCGGCGTCATCATCCTCCTGGGCGTGATCGTCGGTGTCCGCACCTGGCAGGACTGGGAGGGGGACAATCCGCTGCGCACCGCCGTCGAGTCCAACGGAGACGGCGGGACCGTGGACTCCGCCCTCCTGCCGGACGAGGAGCGGGCGAGCGCGGAGGGCGCGGCGGCCGGCCCCGCGGCGAAGCAGGCCGCCGAGGGGCCCGCCGAGTTCACCCTCGGTCTGGTGTCCGCCCAGCGCAGCTGGATCAAGCTCACCGGTGCAGACGGCGACGACCTGTTCACCGGCTTCCTCCTGGAGGGCGAGGAGCAGGAGTTCGCGGCCGAGGAGGGCGTCAGCCTGTGGGTCGGCAACGCCGGGGCGGTCGAGGTCTCCGTCGACGGCAAGGACCTCGGGCCGGCAGGGGAGAGCGGTGAGGTCAAGGAGGTCGCCATCGGCCCCGACGGCTTCGACCAGTGACGACCCCGCCCGCTGCCTGGGAGAAGACGGACCGGGGTACGGGCGGGTGAGCCGACCAAGGTAATGTGGGGGGCCGCGGGCGGCGCCGACCGGCGCCGTGTCGTGCGCGCGGTCCGAGCGGTCCGCCCCGGCCCCCGCATCACACTCGAAGCTCTCCCACACGCTTGGAAGCCATGTCATCGCGCCGTACTGTCTCTCTCGTCACCCTGGGGTGTGCGCGTAACGAGGTCGACTCCGAAGAGCTGGCCGGACGTCTGTCCGCGGGCGGCTGGGACCTCGTCGACGGCGACACCAAGGCCGACGTCACCGTCGTCAACACCTGCGGTTTCATCGACGCCGCCAAACAGGACTCCATCGAGACCCTCCTCGAAGCGGCCGAGAACGGTGGCAAGGTCGTCGCCGCGGGGTGCATGGCGGAACGGTACGGCTCGGAGCTGGCCGACGCCCTCCCCGAGGCCCAGGTCATCGGGTTCGACGACTACTCGGCCATCACCGACCGGCTCGACGACGTCGTGGCGGGCCGCACCCTGGTCCCGCACGACCCCCGTGACCGGCGCACACTCCTGCCGATCAGCCCCGCCGACCGGAACGCCTCCCAGGTGCACGTCCCCGGCCACGCGGGCTTCGCCGAGGCGCCCGGGGCCGACGGCACCGAGCTGCCCTACCGCGCGGCCGTCCCGCGCCGCCGCCTCTCCGGCGGGCCGGTCGCCAACCTCAAGATCGCCTCCGGCTGCGACCGCCGCTGCACGTTCTGCGCCATCCCGACCTTCCGCGGCGCCTACATCTCCAGGCACCCCGACGAGATCGTGCGCGAGGCCGAGTGGCTGGCGGGCGAGGGCGTCCGCGAGGTCTTCCTGGTCAGTGAGAACTCCACGTCCTACGGCAAGGACCTGGGCGACGTGCGCGCGCTGGAGAAGCTGCTGCCCCGCCTGGCCGCCGTCGAGGGCCTGGAACGCGTCCGGGTGAGCTACCTCCAGCCCGCCGAGGTGCGGCCCGGCCTGGTGGACGTCCTCACCGGCACCCCCGGCGTCGTCCCCTACTTCGACCTGTCCTTCCAGCACGCCAGCGGCACCCTGTTGCGCCGTATGCGCCGCTTCGGCGACCGCGAGCGCTTCCTGGAACTGCTGGACACCGTGCGCAAGCGGACCCCCGAGGCCGGCGCGCGCTCCAACTTCATCGTGGGCTTCCCCGGTGAGACCGAGGCCGAGTTCGAGGACCTGGTCTCCTTCCTCTCCGAGGCCCGCCTCGACGCCATCGGTATCTTCGGCTACTCGGACGAGGACGGCACCGAGGCCCTCGCCCACGAGGGCAAGCTCTCCGCCGAGGTCGTCCAGGAACGTGTGGACCGGCTCAACCGGCTCTCCGAGGAGCTGATGGTGCAGCGCGCGGAGGAGCGGATCGGCTCCGAGGTGACCGTCCTGGTGGAGACCGTGCTGGAGGACGGCGCCTACGAGGGCCGTGCCGAGCACCAGGCCCCCGAGGTGGACGGCAGCACCATCCTGTACGGCGAGGGCCTCGCGGTCGGCGACCTGGTGCGCGCCACCGTCATCCAGTCGGCCGGGGCCGACCTCGTCGCCGAGCAGGACGAGAGCGGGCCGGACGGGGAAGCCGGAGACAGATGAGCACCAACGACCCGGCGACGCCCGCCCCCCACGTTCCGCTGTGGAACATCGCGAACATCCTCACCATGAGCCGGCTGGTCATGGTCCCGATCTTCGTGTGGTTCATGTTCCTGGACGGCTCATGGTGGCGCTTCGCCGCCTTCGCCGTCTTCGTGCTCGCCGCCATCACCGACCACATCGACGGCGAGCTCGCCCGGCGCCACAACCTGGTCACCGACTTCGGCAAGATCGTCGATCCCATCGCGGACAAGGCGCTCACCGGGGCCGCGCTCGTCGTGCTGTCCCTCCAGGGCGACCTGTGGTGGTGGGTGACCATCGCCATCCTGGTCCGCGAATGGGGTGTCACCGCCCTGCGCTTCGCGGTCCTGCGCTACGTGGTCATGCCCGCGAGCAAGGGCGGCAAGCTCAAGACGGTCCTCCAGATCGTCGCGATCAGCATCTACCTCTTCCCGCTCCAGGTCCTGCCGTTCAGCGGCCTCTTCATCTGGTGCGCGCACATCGTCATGGGCGCGGCCCTGCTCGTGACCCTGTGGACCGGTGCGGCCTACGTGCTGGACGCCGCGCGCGCGGTCCGCACCAGGAGGAAGGCCGAGGGATGAGCCCGGAGGAGGATCGCGTGGGTCTGGACTCGGAGGGGCTGGAGTTCCCCGTCGAGGCGATGACCGCGGCAGGGGCCGTCCACCGGGCCCTGCTGGAGCGGGGTGAGACCTGCGCCACCGCCGAGTCCCTGACCGGCGGGCTCATCGGCGCCCACCTGACCGCCGTCCCCGGCTCCTCCCGCACCTACCGCGGCGGAGTGGTGACCTACGCCACCGACACCAAGGCCGGTGTGCTGGGAGTCCCCGAGGACCTCCTGGCCGAGCACGGCGCGGTGCACCCCGAGGTGGCCGCCCATATGGCGCGAGGGGTCAGGCGCCTGCTGGGGGCCGACCACGGGGTCGCGGTCACCGGCGTCGCCGGGCCCGAGCCGCAGGACGGACAGCCCGTCGGCACCGTCCATGTGGCCGTCGCCACCAGGGACGACCGGACTCGTGTCCACCAGTTCCGTTTCACCGGAGACCGTTCGGGTATCCGATACCGCACGGTCGAGGGTGCGCTCCTGCTCCTGGACTCGGCTGTTCGTGGGAGCACGGCGGGAAATACTCGAACCTGAACTTTTCGGACGCTTCTCCTCTCTTGTCACTTGGGAACAAAACCACCCCCGGGCGAGGTTCCCCCTCCAGCGAACAGGACGGCAAGAGGTGCCCGAATCGGGCGTGGGGCAGGTACGGTGTTGTATATGAAGGTCGCTACCGGTGGGAGGGAGCGCGAATGATGGTCCTGCTTCGTCACCTACTGGGTGACGTGCTCAGGCGGCTGCGGCAGCGCCAGGGCCGCACCCTCCGCGAGGTGTCGGCCGATGCGCGTGTGTCCCTCGGATACCTGTCCGAGGTCGAGCGGGGACAGAAGGAAGCCTCTTCCGAGCTGCTCTCCTCGATCTGCGGGGCCCTGGGGGTCCCGCTTTCGCAGGTTCTGCGGGAGGTCTCGGACCAGCTCGCCCTCGCGGAGCTGCAGGAGGCCGCTCTGCTGGGCGACGCGGTCACGACCGACCCCGTCCCCGCCCAGGACCTCGGCATCGAGCCGGTTCCGGATCGCGTTCCCCAGGTCGCCGACATGGTCGGGGTCTGACCCCGACCCGGAACAGTCCGTCCAGCCGCATCCTGACGACGTGAAGGAGCCGACCACCCTCGGGTGGTCGGCTCCTTCACGTCGGGGACGGGAGGGCGTTGCCCGGTACCGCCGCGATCAGCGGTGGGTGTGGTTCACCCAGGCCTCGGGGTCCTCCGCCAGCACCCGCACCGCGTCGGGCAGCTCGTTCGTCACCAGGTGCTGGAGGTTGACCCCCTCCAGGATGGAGCGTTCGCTGGCGCGCAGGGCGATCCACACCTGTTGCAGGCTGCGGGCCGCGCCGTCGTAGTCCACGTGCTCGGGTCGTTCCCCGCGCACGTTGGCGAGCGGCCCGTCGACCGCTCGGATGATGTCGGCGAGAGAGATCTCCGCCGCTGGTCGGGCCAGCCAGTAACCGCCGACAGGTCCGCGTTGGCTGCGCACCAGCCCGGCACGGCGTAGCTGGGTGAGGATGTTCTCTAGGAATTTTCCGGGGATGGCCTGCGCACGTGCTAGCTGCTCGGCCGTCACCGGCCCGTCGCCGGCGACAGCGAGTTCCGCTGCCGCACGAAGCGCGTAATCGACCCGGGCTGAAAGGCGCATGCTGTGATTATGCCGTGGTTAGAAGGGCGAATGGGGCACCGGTCACCGGCGGATGTGCCGACGGACCGGAATGCTACAGGCCAAGGGTACTTCTCCTACCGGGTTTCGGGGACACCGGTGAGGTCCTTCTCCGGTACGGGGTGAACGGCACGGGCCCGGCCGGGCTCCGTCGTACGGCACGGGCCCGGCCGGCGGGGGATCAGCTCCTGCCGGGGGCAGGGGCAGCCACCGCGCCCCCCAGCAGCTCGGCCGCGCTCAGACCGTTCACGTGCGCGGCCCCGTACGTGCTCACGTAGGCGCCGCAGTCGGGACGCCAGATGGGCAGACCCATCTCCACCAGCACGGCCTTGGGATGGGCGTCGAGCAGGCGGCTCACGAGCGCACGGGCCTCCGGGTAGCGGTGCGCGTCCCTGACCACGACCACCAGGTCGCGTCCCCGGGCCCCGGCGACCAACCGGTCGGCGTGGACCGGGTCGGGGGCGACGCGCTCGGAGCCGGGGAACCAGGGCCCCAGGCCCCAGGGGACCTCGCCCACGGCCATGCCGGCGGGTGCGTCCACCTCGACCACGAACGGGTCGTTCAGCGGAGGCAGGACCCCGTCCACGCGCACGGCCCGGCGGGCCCCGGCCAGGCCCACGGGGCCGCCGGACGGGGCCGCCACCCGCCGGGCGGCCGACTCGCGGATCCAGGTGCGCAGGCGCGCGTTGCGCTCGGCGGCCTCCTCCAGGCGCTGCCCCGGGAGGCGGCCCTCGCGGACCGCCCCGACGAGTGCCGCGCGGATCGGCTCGATCTGGTCCGCGTACACCCGACGGCCGAGGCACAGCAGGTCCACCCCGGCCGCCACCGCGAGCACACTCGCCTCCGGAATCCCGATCCGGCCGCTGACGCCCTCCATGTCCATGGCGTCGCTGACCACGGTGCCCCGGAAGCCCAGCTCGCCGCGGAGCAGGTCGTTGAGGATGTGCGGCGCGAGCGTGGCCGGGCCCTCGCCGCCCAGCCCGGGAAGCTCGATGTGCGCGGTCAGGATCGACTGCACGCCGGCCTCCACCGCGGCCCGGAACGGCAGCAGCTCACGGCGGTGCAGGAGGTCGGCGTCGGCCTCGACGCGGGGAAGCGTGTGGTGGGAGTCCTGTGAGGTGGCGCCGTGGCCCGGGAAGTGCTTGGCGCACGCGGCCACCCCGGCGGACTGGAGCCCGAGCACGGCGGCCGCCGCGTGGCGGGCCACCAGTTCGGGGTCGGACCCGAAGGAGCGGGTACCGATCACGGGGTTGTCGTCGGCGACGTTGACGTCCACCGACGGCGCCAGGTCGAGGTTGAAGCCCAGTTCGGCGAGGCGGTCGCCCATCGATCGGTGGGTGTCGCGGGTCAGGTCCGGGTCGTCCACGGCGCCCAGGGCCGCGTTGCCCGGATAGTCGCTGCCGCGCGCCTGGCCGATACGGGTGACGTCGCCGCCCTCCTCGTCCAGCGAGATCAGCGGGGTGTCCGCGGCCTCGGACAGGGCCGCGTTCAACGCGGTCACCTGTTCGGGGGTGTCCAGGTTGTTGTGGAACAGGCAGACGCCGGAAATGCCGTCCGCCAGACCCTCCAGGACCCAGCGAGGGGCGTGGTAGGACTCGAAGGGCACCAGCAGCGTGGCGTTGGCCAGGCGCGCCAGGGTCGGGTCGTACGGCATGAGGAGCTCCGTTCGGTGAGCATAGGGGTGCCCGGGAGGTCACCACTGGAGCCGGGGGCTCCCCGTGGGGGTGGTGGAGGGCGACGTGCGGGCAGACGGGTGGCGGGAACACGGGTGGGAACGGTGTGGCGGGGCGTGCCCGGGGCGGGACCGCGTCGTCGGTCGCGGACCGGCCCCGGGGAACGGCCGTGTCAGCCCTTGACGGCTCCCATGGTCAGACCGGAGACCATGCGCCGCTGGACGAACAGGAAGAAGATCATCACGGGGATGGTCAGCAGGGTGGAGGCCGCCATGATCGGCCCCCACTCGGTGCCGAACCGGCCGAAGTAGTACGACAGGGTCAGCGGCAGCGTGTAGTGGTCCGTGCTGCGGCCCAGGAACGTCAGGGCGACGATGAACTCGTTCCAGGCGGTGATGAACGCGAAGATGCTCGCCGCGACCAGGCCCGGCGCGACCAGCGGCATCAGGATGCGCCAGAAGATCGTCCAGGCTCCGGCACCGTCGATGGCCGCGGCCTCCTCCAGCTCCTTGGGCACCGCCGCCACGAACCCGCGCAGCATCATGATCGTGATCGGCAGGGACACGGCCGTGTAGACGATGAGCAGGCCGGACAGGTTGCCGAGCAGTTGCACGCCGCTGGCGTCGGACAGCTGGCGGAAGTTGAGGAAGATCGAGATGATCATCGCTTCCATCGGCACCATCTGGATGATCATCAGCAGGATGATGAACGCGGTGCGCAGCTTGAACCTGAAGCGGGCGACGGCCACCGCCGCGAGCAGCGACAGGAACGCTCCCATGGTCACGGCGAAGAGGGTGACCATGAGGCTGTTGCCCAGGAACTGCCAGAAGTTCACACCCGGGATCAGCTGGCCGTTGACGACCCGGTCGAAGTGCTCCAGGGTCGGCGCGCTCGGGAAGAGGGTCTGGTCGCGGGTGAAGATCTCCCCCACCGGTTTGAAGGCCGTGACGACCATCCAGTACACGGGGAAGACCGAGAAGAGGAACACCGCCAGCCCGGCCAGGTACAGCGGCAGGGAGCGCAGGCGGCGCATTGGGCTGCGGCGGTAGGAGCGCTTGCCGCCCCGCCCGGTCCCCGTTCCGGAGCCTCCGGTGGCGGTGGCGGGTTTCGCGGTGGCGGCGGGGCCGGTGGTGTTGTCGATCGCGGTCATCGGGTCTCCCCCTGGCGGATCATGATGCGCAGGTAGTACGCGGTGACTCCGAGGATCATCAGGGTCATGACCACCGCGATCGCCGAGCCCATGCCGTAGTTGGCCGGGCTGGCGCTGAAGCCCTGCTGGTAGATGTAGTACGAGAGCAGGTAGACGTCCTTGTTCTGGAAGCTGTTCGCCAGGATGTAGAGCTGGGTGAACACCCGCAGGTCCCAGATGATCTGGAGGACGAGCAGCAGGGCGAACAGGGGGCGCAGCATCGGGAACGTGACGTTCCAGAACGCCTTCCAGGCGCTTGCGCCGTCCATCCTCGCGGCCTCGTACAGCTCGTTCGGGATGCTCTTGAGCCCGGCGAGGACGGAGACGGCCACGAACGGGAAGGACTGCCAGACGATCACCATGATCAGGACCGAGAACAGCGAACCCGCTTCGAGGAACCAGTTGTACTCCAGCCACCCGTCGCCGACCAGCCAGTCCGGCATGCGGTCCAGGAGGACGTTGACCAGGCCGCGCTCGGGCAGGAACAGCCAGCGAAAGACCAGCGAGGCGCTCAGAGCCGGGGTGGCCCAGGCGAGCATCATGCCGATGGACACGAACCCGGCGAACCACTTGGGCAGCTTGTGCAGCATCAGTCCCACGAGGGTGCCCAACACCATCGTGATGCCGACCATCAGTACGCAGACCACGACCGTGTTGCGCAGGATCGTCCAGAACGCGGGGTCGGTCAGCAGCTGCCGGTAGTGGGCGAAGCCGTTCCACTCCGGGCCGGGCTGGTTCGGCAGGAGGTTGCGCGTGGTGAAGCTGGTGAGCGAATACCACACCATCTGCACGATCGGCCAGAGCAGCACGACCGCGAGAAGGATCAGCGCCGGGGTGATGAGCAGGTACGGGGTGGGGATTCTGCGGCGGTGGGGCGCGGACTCGGCGGCCTGTACGGCGGCCTTCTCGTCTGCGCGCGCGTCCGCTGGTTCGACGGTTTGTGCCATGGTCTTCTCAATCGAGGTGTGGGCCGACCGCGGCGGGCGGGGTCCGGGAGGGACCCCGCCCGCGCACGGCTCTACACAGTGGGGTGGAGAGGACTACTCGACCGGCTCGTTGAGGATCGAGGTCAGCTCCTCGTCGGCAGCGCCCAGCACCTCCTCGGCGTCACCGCCGCGGACGATGTCCAGGACGGCGCCGGGCAGGATCTTGCTGTCCTGGTCGGCCGCGGTCCAGCGCGGGGTGGTCGGGAAGAAGCGGGTGTTCTGCATCTGCGTGGCCGCCGCCGCGCGCTCCGGGTCCTCCTGGTACTCGGGGGTCTCCAGGAGGGCCGGGTAGGCCGGGAAGAAGCCCGCGACGTCGGCGTAGGCCTTGCCGCCCTCCTCGTCACCGAGGACGGTGAGGAGCTCGAAGGCCTCGGCGGGGTGCTCGGTGGTGGTGAACACCGTCAGGGCGGAACCGCCCGCGAAGACCGGGGCGATGCCGTCGGCCCCGGGGATCGGGGCCGAGGCGATGTCCTCCAGGACCGCCGGGTCCTCGGCCTGCTCCTCCATGGAGCCCAGGGCCCAGCCGCCGTCGATGTACATGCCCAGCTCGCTGTTGGCCATGTCGGCCAGGGCGACGAGCTCGTTCTCACCGACGTAGCCCTGCGGGGAGATGCCGTCGGTGGTCAGGCTCGCGTAGAACTCGACGGCCTCGACGGTGGCGGGGTCGGTCAGGTTGCCCTGCCACTCGTCGCCGTCCTGGGTCGCGATCTCACCGCCGTTGCTCCAGATGAAGCTGGCGATGCCGTTGGTGAAGTCGGTCGGAGCCGCGAAGCCGGGGACGTCGTACTCGTCCTGGATGGCCTCGGAGACCTCGACCAGCTCGTCCCAGGTCGTGGGGGGCTCGTGCCCGAGCTCCCGCAGCCAGTCGGCCCGGTAGTAGAGGGTGCGGACGCCCGAGAACCACGGGACGCCGTACTGGACGCCCTCGTAGGTGCCGTACTCCAGGGCGTTCTCGTCGATGCCCGCAGCGGCGTCCCAGCCGCCGACCTGCTCGCTGATGTCGAGGAGGGCGCCCTGCGAGGCCCACCCGGCGACCTGGTCGTTGCCGACCTCCAGGACGTCGGGGGCGTCACCGCCGGCCAGGGCGTTGGTGATGGACTCCTGGGCGTCGGGCCAGGGGATGAACTCGACGTCGACCTCGACGCCGGGGTGGGTCTCCTGGAAGCGGGCCTCGGCGTCGTCGAAGTACTCGACGAGGGGGTCCTGGGAGGTGCCCATGACCCAGACGGTGAGGCTCTCGGCCTCACCGCCGCCGGAGCCGTCGGAACCATTGCCGCAAGCGGCTGCCAGAAGGACCACGGCCGTGGCCGCTGCGATCTTGGGGAACCTCATGTGTACCTATTCTCCCTTCGCACCACGCGCCGGGGGTTCGACGCCTGTGCTCGAGCCGGGCTGGGATGATGGAACGATCACCCACCGACTCGACGTCTCTGTGGGGGGTTGTGCTGGGACAGCACGTCGGCCTCCCGGCGCGGGTACCGGAGGGCCCGAAATTAACGCGGACCTGCCAGGACGTGACCTCCTGTGAGGTTGTGAGCTAAATTAACAGGAAACTTTCCTAATAAAAACAGGGTGAGGTGTCACGGTTATGTCTCAACGTCCGGGGACTCCCCGGCTGCTACGCCAGCTCAACGATCGCGCGGCACTGGAGCTACTGCTCTCCGCGGGACCGTTGACCAGGACGCAGTTGGGGACGAGGACCGGCCTGTCCAAGGTGACCGCCTCCCAGCTGCTCGCGCGGCTGGAGGAACGGGACCTGGTACGCGTCGTGGGTAGTCAGGCGGGGGGACGGGGCCCCAACGCCGCCCTGTACGCGGTGGTGCCGGAGAGCGCCTACGTGGCGGCTCTGGACGTGAGCGCGCACCGCGTGACCGCGACGATCGCCGACATCACCGGCCGCGTGATGAGCGAGGTCACCGTCGACCCGAGCGCCTCAGACGACCCGGTCTCCCTCGTCCACACCGCCGTCATGCGGCTGGCGGACACCGCCGGGGTGCCCCTCGACAAGGTGCGGGCGTGCGTCATCGGCACCCCGGGCGTCGTCGACCCGCGCACCGGCGACATCCGCTTCTCCTTCGACCTGATGTCCTGGCACGAGGGCATCCTGGAGGCCCTCCGGGCCGACCTCAAGCGCTCGGTCATGATCGAGAACGACGTCAACCTGGCGGCCCTGGCCGAACACGCCGAGGGCGCCGCAGTGGGGGTCGCCGAGTTCGTTCTCATCTGGCTCAGCGCCGCGGGCGGCGTGGGCATGTCCACCATGATCGACGGCCGCATCCACCGGGGGCGGTCGGGCGGCGCGGGCGAGATCGGCTACCTGCCGGTCCCCGGCGCTCCGATGCCGGTCGACGTCGGGCTGTCCGGCGGCTACGAGTCCCTGCGGGGCGGCTCCTCCCGTGAGCTTCCCCACGGGTTCCAGGCACTGGTCAAGGCGGGACAGGTGGTCCGGCTCGCCGCGGAGTGCGGGATCGACGGCACCGACGTCGTGGACGTGGTGGAGAAGGCGTCGGAGGCCGGGTCGCCCGAGGGCGACGCGTTCCTGGACGCCTTCGCGGAGCGCCTGGCACGCGGTGTGGCGGCGGTCAGCGTCATCCTCGACCCGGGGCTCGTGGTCCTGGGCGGCGACGTCGCCCGGGTCGGAGGGGCCAAGCTGGCCGAGAGGGTCCAGACGGCCACCGCCCGCATCGCCCCCAACGCCACCGAGGTCGGGCTGGGCCTGGTCGAGGGCAGTCCGGTGGTGCGCGGCGCCCTCCTGCACGCCCTCGAACACGCCCGCGACGAGGTGTTCTCCTCCACCGTCTGACCTGCGGCGCAGCGTCGGCCGCCCGCCCCCGGCCCCCTCACCCGTCGGGGCACGGCGGCCGACGTGCGCCGGGGGTCGGCCGGGAACCGGGAACCGGGATCAGAGCACCGGCTCGAACGAGTCCAGCACCGCGTTCACGACCTCCTCGTACGCGTCCAGGTCCGCTGCGGGGATGTCGGCCTGTACGAGGTACCCGCGGCCCTCCTCCTCGATGACGGTGTACTGCCAGACGACCCACCGCTCGGGTTCGTCCCAGCGGGTGTTGGTGTAGGTCAGCTCCAGGCGGGTCGTGTCCTGACCGGGCGGAGCCGCCCCGTCCTCCTCCAGGGCGATTCTGCGCACGTCGGAGAGGCCGCTCACGTCGGGGAGGCCCGCTTCCCACTCCTCCTGCTGCTCACGGGAGGTGACCCCGCCGCCGTCGGTCCCGTCCACGGAGAAGCAGAACCTGTGCTCGCCCCCGGGCGCCGTGATCGTCCGGAAGACGGGGGCCTCCCCGACCTCCGCCGAGGAGTCGGTGCCGGGCCCTGCAACCGTCCACCCCTCGGGGTACCTGAGGGACACGTGTTCCCCGTCGAGATCGACGAGGGCGGGGCCCTCCGCCACCGGACCGGGGGAGGGGGAACCGCCCACGGGCGGGGCCGACTCCTGTGCGAGGGGAGCCCCCGGCCCGAACGCGAGCAGGGAGGCGGCGACCGCCGTGACGGCCGCGAGAGCGATACCGATCACCACCACACCCCGCGTCCGGGAACCGGGTGCCGGTGGGAGCGGTGGGGCCGAGCCGACAGCCGGTGCCGGGAGGGGAGAAGGAACGGCGTTGGGAGTCGGCACGGGACCTCCGGTGCAAAGGGGATGCGAAAAAGCCGAGCCTAGGGCGTGTTCCGTGGATGCTTTCGGTTGATTCGGCGCTTGCGCCGATCGCCGCGAGCGGCCTCCAGGCAATCTCTCGCAAGACGAGTAGCGCAGGTCAGCCCGGGTCTGGCTGTCCAAGCGTGGTCGGCGCAGCGAGAGGCAGCCTGGCGGTTGCGAGCCCGGAATGATCCGCGGAACACGGCCTAGCCCGGGGACGAGGCGTCACGGCGCCGTCGGCCGGTACCGGCCGGATCCGCTCCGGGGGCCGGGGAGAGGGGGCGCTCCATCACCACGCGCGGCAGGACGCCGATCCCGGCCCGCTCCTCCGCGTCCCACACGCGCTCCAGCCCGGGGCCCCAGGCGGCACGGGGCAGGACCGAGAACCCTCGGGCCGAGTACCAGGGGCCGTTCCACGGCAGGTCGCGGAACGTGGTGAGGGTGAGGCGCGTGTGGCCGGAGGCCGCTGCCTCGGCGCACACCGCCTCCAGGAGCGCCGAGCCGGCGCCGCGCCGACCGTGGGCGGGGTGGACGGCCAGCTGCTCCAGGTGGGGGCCCTCGCCGACGGTCGCGGTCGCGGCCAGGCCGAGCATCGGACCACCCCGCGGTCCGCAGGCCACCAAAACCCGTTCCACGTGTGCGAGCATCTCCCGCGGGTCGTCCGGCGGGAGCACGACGCCGGCATCGGAGAACACCGTGTCCGCGGCCAGGGACACCTCCACCACGCGCGGCTCGTCCCCGGGCCGCATCGGCCGGATCTCCAGGTCCACGGACGTCCTCCTCCGTCTTCGGCCGGGCCGCCCCGACCGACCGAAGGCCAGTCTGACGCCGACCCCGCCGCCCGGCAACGTGTTTCGCGCCGGTCAGGGCCGCAGACGCAGCCCCTTGGGGGTGACGTGGAACCCCGCCGCGACCAGGGCGGTGTCCACCGGGGTTCCGAACACCTCCGCCCCGTCCGCGCGCTCCACGGTCAGCGTGCCCACGGCTCCCTCCCGCACCACCCCGGCCAGGGCCCGGGCGGCCCGCTCCACCAGAGCCGGGGGCGACCCGAACGTGAGCACGGAGCGCCCGCCCCGCCCCACGTAGAGGGTCAGCCGGCCCCCGTCGACCACCACCACCGCGCCCGGGTTGCGCCCCGGCCGCGCCACCGGCGCCACCTCCTCGGCCCCCCTCGGCCACGGCAGGTCCGTGCCGAACGGGTTGGCCGGGTCGGTCGCCGCCAGGACCACCGGAGCGAGCCCGCCACCGGGCGCGTCCCCCGACAGCGCCCGCAACCGGTCCACCGCCCCCGCCAGCGCGAACTGGGCCCCGCCCAGACCCTCGACGAAGTAGCCGCGGCGCGCACGCCCGGACTCCTCCATGGACCGCAGTACCCGGTACTCCTCCTGGGAGACGCTGCGCCCCTGCCACCCCCTGACAAGCAGGCCCGCCCGCTCCAACCGGGCCTCCACCCGGGCCAGCGTCCGCCGGGTGGGGTCCGGTTCGCGCTCGGGCAGCACCCACCAGCGGCCCGCCGCCGAGGGCGGCCCCGACCGGGTCGGCAGCACCGGCCGGCGCACCCGCCCCGCGCGTGAGGGAGCCCTGCGAGGCGCGGCCCCCGCCCCCAGCCGGGCGCGCAGCGGCGCGAGCGTGTCGTTGGTGACCGACCCGTCCCACACCAATGCCCACAGCGCGTCCACCAGGTCCCCGTCGGTGACAGCCGCGGTACCCAGGGCGCGGGCCGTCCGGTCGGCCACGTCCCGGAAGAACAGCGCTCCGCCCTCCCGCAGCACCCCCAGCACGGTGTGCGGCAGGGTCCCCTCGTCCGGCGGCAAAGGGTCGGGGAGCAGCACCGCAGCCTCGTCCGCGGGGACCAGCGCCAGCCAACCGTCCTCGCCCGGCAGGGTCCCGACCCCGGCCCAGACCACCTCGCCCGCCTGGGTCAGCTCGTCCAGGCGGTTCGGCGCGTACCCCTCGACCCGGGCGGGCAGCACCAGCGACTCCAGGGAGGAGGCCGCCACCGGCACGCCCCGCAACGACTCCACCGCCTCGAACACCGCGTCCGGCCCGCGCCACCGCTCCGAGGGCGTCGCCCGCTGCCACAGCGGCGCGAACCGGGCCAGGACGGCCGGGTCCACCGGTTCCACCTCCCGGCGCAGGCGCGCGATCGACCCGCGCCGCAGCCGTCGGAGCACGTCGGCGTCGCACCACTCGGTGGCCGATCCCCCCGCCCCGCCCCCTCCACCGTCTCCGGCGGACTCCTGCGGCACCCTTCCGGCGGGACGGAATCCGCCCTGCGACACGCGGCCCTCACGCGCCAGGACCCGCAGCACTCCCCGCACCTCCTCCTCGGACAGGCCCAACCGGGCCGCGGCCTCGGCGGAGGTGAACGGACCGTGCGTGCGCGCGTACCGGGACACCAGGTCGCGTCCGGGGGCCCGCACCGGTGCCAGCAGGGCAGCGGGCACCCCCGGTGGGGGCTCGGCTCCCAGGGCGTCGCGCAGTCGTGCCACGTCCTCCACGGCGCACCACCTCTCCGCCCCGGACGGGGACCCCGGGAGGCGCATCCGCACGACCCGCCCCTGGTCCTCCAGCCCCTCCAGCCACGGGGCCGCGACGCCACGTGCGGACGCCTCCTCCGTGGTCAGCGGGCCCACCTCGCGCAGCAGGTCCGCCGCGCCCTCGGCGTCCCGAACCGGGGCGGCCGTCCGCTGCAACAGGGCCCCGACGTGCTCCACCATGTCCGGGTCGAGAAGATCGCGCAGGTCCGCGTGCCCCAGCAGGTCGGCCAGCAGGGAGGGGTCCAGGGTGAGTGCCTGCGCGCGCATCTCGGCGGCCGGGGCGTCCCCCTCGTACAGGAACGCCGCCGTGTACTCCATCAGCAGCGACTGGGCGAACGGCGACGCGCGCTCCGTGCGTACCTCCACCACCCGCGTCCGCCGGGCACGGAGGTCGCCGAGCACCTCCACCAGCGCCGGCACGTCGAACACGTCCTGCAGGCACTCGCGCACCGTCTCCAGCACGATCGGGAACGACCCGTACCGCCCCGCCACCGACAGCAGATGTGAGGCACGCAGCCGCTGCTGCCACAGCGGCATCCGCCGGTCCGGGCGCTGGCGGGGCAGCAGCAGGGCCCGCGCCGCGCACTCACGGAACCGCGCGGCGAACAGCGCCGAACCGGTCAGCTCGTCGGTGACGACCGCCTCCACCGTCTCGGGGTCCAGGGCCACCAGGTCGGCCAGACCGCCCGCGCGGTCGAGGCCGTCGGTGTCGGGCAGCCGCAGGACCATCCCGTCGTCCCCGTGCACCACCTGGGCGTCCGCCCCGAACCGCTCCCGCACCCGGGCGGCGATCGCCAGCGCCCACGGCGCGTGGACCCGCGCCCCAAGCGGGGAGTGGACCACCGCGCGCCAGTCGCCGACCTGGTCGCGGAAGCGCTCGACCACGACCGTCCGCTCGTCCGGCACCTGACCGGTGGCCCGCCGCTGGTCGGCGACGTAGGCCACCAGGTTCTGGGCCGCCCACCGGTCCAGCCCCGCCTCCTCGGCTAGGGACAGCGCCTCCTCCGGCTCGGCGTCGGCGAGCTCCCTGGCCATGGCGCCGATCGCGCGGCCGAGCTCCACCGGGCGCCCCTGGGCGTCGGCCTTCCAGAACGGCATCCGGCCCGGCCTGCCGGGCGCCGGGGAGACCAGGACCCGGTCGGCGGTGATCGTCTCGATCCGCCATGACGTGGAGCCCAGCACGAACACGTCGCCCACGCGCGACTCGTAGACCATCTCCTCGTCCAGCTCGCCGACCCGGGTGGGCGCCCGGCCGCCCCGGCCGCCGTCCGGCCCCGCGGCCAGGTGCACCCCGTACAGGCCGCGGTCCGGGATGGTGCCGCCGCTGATCACGGCCAGCCGCTGCGCGCCCGGCCGGGCGCGCAGGACGTCCGCCTCGCGGTCCCACACCACGCGCGGGCGCAGCTCGGCGAACTCGTCCGAGGGATAGCGGCCCGACAGCATGTCCAGGACCGACTCCAGCACGGAGTCGGCCAGGTCGGCGAACGGGGCGGCCCGCCGCACCAGCGCGGCGAGACCGGCCACCGTCCAGTCGTCCATCGCCACCATCGCCACGATGTGCTGGGACAGCACGTCCAGCGGGTTGACCGGCATCTCCAGACGCTCGATGCCGCCCGCGCGCATGCGTTCGGCCACCACGGCCGTGGCCAGCAGGTCGCCGCGGAACTGGGGCAGGAACACTCCGCGCGAGGTCTCGCCGACCTGGTGTCCGGCCCGTCCGACCCGCTGCAGACCGCTGGCCACCGACGGCGGCGACGCCACCTGGACCACGAGGTCGACCGCGCCCATGTCCACGCCCAGCTCCAGGCTGGAGGTGGCCACCACACAGCGCAGGCGGCCCGCCTTGAGGTCGTCCTCGATGATCGCCCGCTCCGACTTGGACATCGAACCGTGGTGGGCGCGCGCCACCACCGCCTCCGCGCCCCGGCTCTGTCCGGACTGGCCGATGACCTGGGCCGCCGGCTCCTCCGCCGCCAACTCGGACCCGTGCCGCTCGGCGTACAGGTCGTTGACCCGGGCACACAGCTTCTCCGCGGTACGGCGCCCGTTGGTGAACACGATCGTGGAGCGGTGGGACTCGACGAGGTCCAGGACCCGGCGTTCGACGTGCGGCCAGAGGGACCCTCCCCGCCGGGTGCCGCCGTGCGCGTCCGGGCGATCGGCGACGGTCCGGGGCGCCGGCGGTCCGGGGCGGCCTGGGAACGCGCTCCCGCGGGTCACCTCCGGGTGCGCGCCCCCGGAGGGCGGTTCGATCTCCGCGCCCGTCTCCTCCGCGCCCGTCTCCTCCGGGGCCTCGGGTGGAAGGACCGCACGCTCCGGGGCGTCGGGTTCCTCCATGTCGGGGACGGGTACCACCACGCGCAGGTCCAGACCGGGTGCGTCGGGCGGGGACACGATCGCGGCGCCGCCGAGGAACCCGGCCACGAGCTCGGGCGGGCGCACGGTGGCGGACAGGCCGATCCGCTGCGCGGGCCGCTCCAGCAGGGCTCCCAGCCGTTCCAGGCTCAGCGCCAGGTGGGCGCCGCGCTTGGTGCCCGCGAGGGCGTGCACCTCGTCCACGATCACCGTCTCCACCCCGGCCAGGCCTTCGCGGGCGCGCGAGGTGAGCACGAGGAACAGCGACTCGGGCGTCGTGATGAGGATGTCCGGCGGGCGTGTGGCGAGCCTGCGCCGCTCGTCGGCGGGTGTGTCGCCGGTGCGCACGCCCACGGTGACCCGGGACAGCTCCTGTCCGGCGGCGTCGGCGGCGGCCGCGATCCCCGCCAGGGGGACGCGCAGGTTGCGCTCCACGTCCACGGCGAGCGCCTTGAGCGGGGACACGTAGAGCACGCGGCACCGCCGGGACCGGTCCTCGGGCGCGGGGGCCGCGAGCAGCCGGTCCAGCGACCACAGGAACGCGGACAGGGTCTTGCCCGAACCCGTCGGGGCCACGACGAGCGTGTTGCGCCCCTCGGAGACGGACTCCCAGGCACCCGCCTGCGCGGTGGTGGGACCGGCGGGGAAGGCCTGGTCGAACCAGGTCCGCGTGGCCGGTCCGAAGCGTTCGAGGGGGTGCGACACACGGCTCATCCCGCCAGTGTGCCCGCCGCCGGGGACAGAACCGTGAAGGGTGCGCGGTGGGCGCGCCGATCCCTGATACTGGGCCCGATGAGACTCACTGCTTTCTGGAACAACATGAACCAGCAGTTCGGCGAGGCGTACGCGCAGAGCCTGGCCAAGGACTACGTCGTCGAGGGGCTCGGCTCCAGGACGGTCCAGCAGGCGCTCGCCGACGGGGCGAGCCCGAAGGAGGTGTGGCGGGCGGTGTGTGACGCGTTCGACCTTCCGTTCTCCGTGCGTTGACGGTGCGGGCCGGCTGCGCGCCACAGTGTCGGTCCGCACGCAAGCCACACACAAAATCGAACAGAGGTTCGGGTAGTGTGGGTTGTCCACAGACGAACGTCGGACGTCGCGATTGTCGTATCGACCGCGTAGCGTCGTGCGCATCATGAAGAAGAAGGCACCCACCCAACAACAGGGGTATCCCGTGGCATCTGGAGACCGAGACAAAGCTCTCGACACAGCGCTCGCGCAGATCGAGCGGCAGTTCGGCAAGGGCTCCATCATGCGCCTGGGCGACGACGATCGCCCGCCGATCGAGTCGATCCCCACCGGGGCGATCGCCCTCGACGTGGCGCTCGGCATCGGCGGTCTGCCCCGGGGGCGGATCATCGAGATCTACGGCCCCGAGTCGAGCGGTAAGACCACCGTCGCCCTGCACGCGGTGGCCAGTGCACAGAAGCTGGGCGGCATCGCCGCCTTCGTCGACGCCGAGCACGCGCTCGACCCCGAGTACGCCAAGAAGATCGGCGTCGACACCGACAACCTCCTGCTCTCCCAGCCGGACACCGGTGAGCAGGCCCTGGAGATCGTCGACATGCTGGTGCGCTCCGGCGCGGTCTCCATCGTCGTGATCGACTCGGTGGCCGCTCTGGTCCCCCGGGCCGAGATCGAGGGCGAGATGGGCGACAGCCACGTCGGCCTCCAGGCCCGCCTGATGTCTCAGGCGCTGCGCAAGATGGCCGGTGTCCTGCACCAGACGGGCACCACCGCGATCTTCATCAACCAGCTGCGCGAGAAGATCGGCGTGATGTTCGGGTCTCCGGAGACCACCACCGGCGGCAAGGCGCTCAAGTTCTACGCGTCGGTCCGCCTGGACGTGCGCCGCATCGAGACGCTCAAGGACGGCACGGACGCGGTCGGCAACCGCACCCGCGTCAAGGTGGTCAAGAACAAGATCGCGCCGCCCTTCAAGCAGGCCGAGTTCGACATCATCTACGGTGTCGGCGTCTCCCGCGAGGGCAGCCTCATCGACCTGGGCGTGGAGCACGGCATCGTGCGCAAGTCCGGTGCCTGGTACACGTACGAGGGCACCCAACTGGGCCAGGGCAAGGAGAACGCGCGCACGTTCATGCGCGAGAACGTCGACCTGGCCAACGAGATCGAGAAGAAGATCAAGGAGAAGCTGGGCGTGCCCGTGAAGGGTGACGACAGCGCCTCCGGCACCGCGGCCGAGTCCACCAAGGAGTCTGCGGACGCCGCGGCCAAGGCCCCAGCCAAGCGCGCCCCGGCCAAGACCGCCAAGGCGCCAGCGCCCGATGCGTGACCGGAGCAGGTCCGGGGGGAGGGGCCCGTCCGAGGGCGGGCGCTCCGAGGACCTCTCCGAAGGCACCTCCCCGGGCGGGACGAACCCGCCCGGGGACGATCCCGAGGCACAGGCCCGCGCCCTGTGCCTGCGCATGCTCACCCACTCCCCGCGCACCCGCGCCCAGCTCGAACGGGCGCTGCACCGCAGGGAGTTCCCTGAGGAGGTCGTCGACGCCGTCCTGGGCGCGTTCGGCGACGCCGGGCTGATCGACGACGTCGCCTTCTCCCACGCCTGGGTGTCCTCCCGCCACCACGGCAGGAGGCTGTCCCGGCGAGCCCTGGCCCAGGAGCTGCGCACCCGGGGCGTGGAGGAGGACACCGTCAAGGAGGCGGTCGCGGAACTGAGCGATGAGGACGAGGAGGAGGCCGCCCGCGACCTGGCCCGCCGCCGTCTCGCCACGACCCGGGGCAAGGACCGGGAGGTCCGTATCCGCCGGGCCCTGGGCGTCCTCGCCCGCAAGGGTTACGCCTCGGGGCTCGCCTACCGGGTCGTCCGTGAGGAGCTCGAACGCGAGGGCCTCGAAGCCGACCTGTACGACCCCGATCCCTGATCCGCCGGTGCCCCGGTCGGCCGGGCGGTGTCCCGCTCCGCGCCACCACGTACCGGGGGGAGCCCCGTACCCGAGGGTGACGCCCGTCCCGCCCGCTCACCCGGAGGTGGGGGGACCTGCCGTTCCCGCGGGGTGCGCCGCCTGCTCCCCGGCACCGTCTCGACCCTCGGCGTCCGAGGCTCCCCGCGGGGAGCCCCCGCCCTCGGCCGACCCGTCCGCGGTGTCCTCCGGTCCCGCCTCCGCACCGGCTCCCGAGGGGTCGGTGTCCTCCGGCTCCGGTACGGGGCGAGGCTCCGGCGGGGTGGTCACCAGCTCCAGCGGGGCGACGTCCGCGGAGAAACCGAACACCCGCGCGTAGAGGGCCAGCTCCGCCTCCAGGGCCCGGACACGGACGTCCTCCGACGTGAACCCGTGCGCCTCCCCCTCGAACTCCAACAGGGCGTACGGGGTCCCGTTGCGCCCCAGCGCCGTCGCCATCGAGAAGGCCTGGTCCGGTGTGACAACGGGGTCGTCGAGTCCCTGCAGCAGCAGGACCGGCGCACCGATCTCCCCGGCCCGGTTGACCGGCGACCGCTCCCGGTACCGTTCCACGAACCCCGGGAGCGTGCCGACCAGGGAGTCGAGGAAACGGGACTCGAAGTCGTGGGTGCTCTCCGTGAACCCCAGGAGGTCGGTGACCCCGAACAGCGACACCCCGCACGCGAAGGTGTCCCCGGTCAGCGCCATCAGCGCCGTGTACCCGCCCGCGCTCGGGCCCCGGATCGCCAGCCGCTCCGGGTCGGCGATCCCCTGGTCCACGAGGGCCCGCGCGGCTGCGGCGCAGTCCTCCACGTCCACCACGCCCCACTCCTTGTGCAGGCGCTTGCGGTATGAGCGTCCGTACCCGGTGGACCCTCCGTAGTTGACGTCCACCACGCCGATCCCGCGGCTGGTGAAGTACGCCTTGGCCAGGTCGAACTCCAACGTGCTCACCGACACCGGGCCGCCGTGCGCCCACACCACGTACGGCGCGGGTCCCTGGGCCCCGGCACCGGGGTTGGTCGGCGGGTACACGTTGGCGTGTACGGACGCTCCGTAGCGCCCGGGGAGCCGCTCCTGCCTCGGCACGGGGAGGTAGGCGGGGTCGGGCGACTCCTCGCAGGACCGGCGCAGCACCTCCACCAGGCCGGAGACCGGGTCGAGCCGGACCAGGCACGGGGGCTCGGTCGGGGAGGAGGCGACCGCCACCACCGAGTGCCCGTCCGTGTCCAGCATCCCCCAGGTGGTCAGGTCGGTCCCGACCGGTGTCAGGTCGAGGGTGTCCGGGTCGTACACGCTCGGTGCCGGGTCGGCGTGCCCGTGCAGGGCCACGACCTTCCCGGACTCCAACACGCAGAACGAGCGGTTGCCCAGCCGCCCCGGCGACGCGTGGAACTCCTCCTCCGCGGGGTACAGGGCGATCGGCTGCCCGGTCGTGCCCGCCTGGTACAGGTTCCACCAGCCGGGCCAGTCCGACGCCACGTACAGGGCCGTGTCGTCCACCCAGGCGGGGGACACCACGGACTCGTCCGTGCCGCCCTTGATCGTGTACTCGGCGGACAGACCCGACTCGCCCAGCGCGCCCACGCGCAGCTCGCTGCCGTCCCAGGGCATACGCGGGTGGTTCCAGCGGACGTACGCCAGGCGGCCGCCGCCCGGCGAGGGCGTGGGGGAGGCGTAGAAGTCCGCCCCGGACACCAGTTCGCGTACCGCGGACGGGTCCTGGGCGCCCCGACCGGACAGCGGCACCGCGACGATCGACCGGCGCACCCCGCCGGCCGCGTGCTCCTCGCGCACGCACAGCACACTGCGACCGTCCGGGCTCAGCGCGGGGTCGGCGTAGCGCAGCGCCGCGGGCTCCCCGGGCTCGGGGGTCAGGGGGACCGGCTCTCTCGCATCGCGCTCCAGGAGGTAGAGACGCTGATCTGAGGACTGGGAGAACACGACACCCACGCGGGCGGTGGCCTTGTCGTCACGTCGTGGGACGGGTAGGAAGGCGCGCCCCCCGTACTCGTGGACCCTCGTGCCCGCGCTCCAGGGCGCGGACAGCAGGTCGGTCACCGTCCCGTCGGCGTCACGCCGCATGAGGGTGGTCCGCGCCTCCTCCTGACGGCCCTCCTCCCACCAGACCTCGCCGCCCACGACGGAGGGGAACGCCATCCGGCGCACTCCTCGGGCGACGTCGCCGGCGCTGATGGGCGATGGCCAGGAGCCGTAGGGGCTCGACAGTTCAGACATGTCCCGCTCAGGATGGGTCGTGGGTTCGATCAGATGACATGTCGACCTTAGTCCTCACAAGGGTTCCTGTGCAGTCCCGGCGGGCGCCGTGTCCGGAGTGTGAAAGACGGCGGCCCCGCACACGCCGCGGGGGCGTGTACGGGGCCGTGGCGGCCTGGGGCGGGGGTCAGTCCCGCCGGTCCTTTGGGCCGTCGTCCTTGCCGGCCCCTTCGCCCGGCGCGGCCTGGGCGCCGGGTCCGGGTTCGGGTTCGGTCTTGACCGTCACGGGCGCGCCACCGGCGGCCGTGGGCTTGGCGGAGGGCCTGCCGCGACGCGAGTTGCGGCGCTCCAGCCAGATCGCGAACCGGCTCAGGGACAGGTTGATGACGATGTAGATGATCGCGCAGATGATCGCCGCGGGGATCACGTTGCTCTCCCGGGTCGCCACCAGCGTGAAGCTGCGCAGCAGTTCCGGGAAGGCGACGATGTAGCCCAGCGCGGAGTCCTTGAGCAGGACCACCAGCTGCGCGACGATCGCCGGCATCATCGAGGTGATGGCCTGCGGGATGAGGATGAGCCACATGTTCTGGCTCTTCGTCATACCGACGGCCTGCGCGGCCTCGGACTGCCCCTTGGGGACTGCCAGCACACCCGCGCGGAACACCTCCGCCAGCACCGACCCGTTGTACAGGGTCAGACCTGCGACGACGGCGACCAGCGCCGTCACCTGGAACGTGCCGGTGGGGATGTCGAACACCTGGTACGCCACGATGGGCAGCGCCATCGTGAAGAAGATCAGCATCAGTAGCGGGATGCCGCGGAAGAACTCCACGATCGCCCCGGACGGGATGCGGATCCACCAGTGGTCCGACATGCGGCCGATGCCGAACACCAGACCGAACGCGATGGCCAGCACCGCGGCGGTCAGGGCGGCGGTCAGGGTGTTCTGCAGACCCGGGATGACGTAGTCGGTCCAGGTGGCGGGCCGCAGGAACGGCTCCCACTTGTCGGCCGTCCACTGCCCGGTCGGGTTGACCGCCCAGGTCGCCGGGTCGAACAGGCCCGTCTCCCGCTCCGTGAGGGTGCGGTTGAAGCCCAGGTACAGGATCGCCAGGCCGATCGCGAACAGGATCAGCGTGCCGACCGTGTAGAGCACGTTGCGCGCACGGGCCTTGGGCCCGGGGGCGTCGAAGAGGACACTCTGCGTGCTCATCGAACCACCGCCAGGCGCTTGGAGAGCCAGCCGAAGAGGTAGCCCGTCGGCAGGGTCAGGATCAGGAAACCGATCGCGAAGCCGGCGAAGGTCGGCAGGACCGGCGCGATGCCCTGGTCGAACATGAGCTTCATCTCCCTGGACGCCTCCTGAACGCCCAGCCCCGCGACGGAGGCGACGGTCGTGTTCTTTGTCAGCGCGATGAGCACACTGCCCAGCGGGCCGACGACGGTGCGCAGAGCCTGCGGAATGACGATCAGCCGCAGGTTCTGGGTGAAGGTCAGACCCAGGGAGCGGGCCGCCTCCACCTGACCGAGGGGGATGGTGTTGATGCCCGAGCGCAGCGACTCGGAGACGAAGCAGGCGGTGTAGGCGGAGAGCCCGATGACCGCCCACCAGAACACGTCCATCGCGACCGTGCCGGACAGGCTCAGCCCGAGGGCGCTGTTGAGGCCCAGCCCGCAGAACAGGAGAACCAGGGTCAGGGGGGTGTTCCGGACGCCCTCCACATAGGCCGTGGAGAGGGCGCGCAGGAGCGGTACGGGGGAGACCCGCATCGCGGTGAGCAGGATGCCCAGGACGAAGGAGAAGAGGGCGCTGAGGAGGGTGAGCCGGACGGTCCATGAGAAACCGTCGACAACCCTGTCGATATTGCTGAGAAAGGCTTCCATGGGTCCCAGCTGGTCAAGGGCCGCGCGGCGGGTCTGGAATCCGGCCCCGCCGCGGGCACGCGGTCAGTACGGGGTGGACTTAGGCGCAGTCCTCGATCGCGGGAACTTCCTCTTCGAAGGCGAAGTCGGTGGCGCCGAAGGCGGTCTCCAGGGCGTCGGTCGTGGCGCCCTCCTCCCACATCTTGGTGATGGCCGCGTTGACCTCCTCGCAGCGCTCCGTGGAGCCGGCGGGCAGGCCCACGCCGTACTTCTCCTCGCCGAACGGGTTGTTGACCATCCGGTAGGTGTCGGGGTTCTGCGCGGCGAAGCCCGCGAGGATGGTGTTGTCGGTGGTCACCGCGTCGACGGTGCCGTTACCGAGGAGCTCCAGGCACTCGGAGTAGTTGCCGGCCTCGCGCAGTTCGGCGTCGATGCCCATGTCGTCGACGATGTTGTTGGCCGAGCGGGAGCCGGAGGCCGAGCACAGCACCTGGCCCTCCAGGTCCTCCGGGCCCTCGATCTCGGTGTTGTCGGCGGCCACCAGGATGTCCTGCTGGGCGACGTAGTACGGGCCCGCGAAGTCGACGACGTCGCGGCGCTCGTCGGTGATCGAGTAGGTGGCGATCACCATGTCGACGGTGCCCTGCTGGAGGAAGGACTCGCGGTTCGCGGAGGCCGCCTCCTCCCAGTTGATCTGCTCGGGGGAGTAGCCGAGCTCGCCGGCGATGTAGGTGGCCACGTCGACGTCGAAGCCGACGGGGGCGTCGCCCTCCAGGAGGCCGAGGCCGGGCTGGTCGTACTTGACACCGATGGTGATGGTCTCGCCACCGCCCTCGCTCTCGCCTTCGTCGCCGCCGCCGCCGACGTCGGCGGTGCCACAGGCGGTGAGGGCGAAGGACAGGGCCGCGGCGCCGCCCAGGATGCTACTGATTCGTCCGACTCGCATGTCGGGACCTCTTCCTTGAGTTCGTCAGGAGACAGGGGAATGGGGAGGAAAAAGGGGAGACCTAGTGGGACAGGATCTTGGACAGGAAGTCCTGGGCCCGTTCGGACCGGGGATTCGTGAAGAACTCGTCCGGCGTGTTCTCCTCGACGATCTGGCCGTCGGCCATGAACACCACGCGGTTGGCGGCGCGACGGGCGAAGCCCATCTCATGGGTGACGACGACCATGGTCATGCCCTCGGTCGCGAGGTCGGTCATGACGTCCAGGACCTCCTGGACCATCTCCGGGTCGAGCGCGGATGTGGGCTCGTCGAAGAGGAGCACCTTGGGGTTCATCGCCAGGGCACGCGCGATGGCCACACGCTGCTGCTGCCCGCCGGAGAGCTGGGCGGGGTACTTGTTCGCCTGGTTGCCGATCTGGACCCTGTCCAGAAGCTCCATGCCGCGCTTGTCGGCGTCGGCCTTGGACTGGCGCAGGACCTTGGTGGGGCCCAGCGTCACGTTCTGTAGCACGGTCTTGTGCGCGAACAAGTTGAAGGACTGGAACACCATGCCGACGTCGCTGCGGAGCTTGGCGAGGCCGCGCCCCTCTGCCGGAAGGGGCTCCCCGTCCAGGGTGATCACCCCGGAGTCGATGGTCTCCAGACGGTTGATCGCCCGGCACAGAGTCGACTTTCCGGACCCGGACGGTCCGATGACGACTACCACCTCGCCGGAGTTAACCGTCAGATTGATGTCTTGGAGCACGTGAAGGTCGCCGAAGTGCTTGTTGACGTTCTCCAGCACGACGAGAGGAGTTGATGTCATGTGGGGAACTTAGTGGGTTCGACGAGCACTGTCACCCCGAAAACGCCACCCGAATTGGCGGTGGCGTACTTGTTACAGACTCACGACTGGAAACGTTACCAGTGAACGTCGTTCGGTTTGATTTTGCCACTCTGAGTGTTCGCTCTGTGGCATCTCCGATGCAGGACGCCGACTATCGGTCACCCCGGAAACCGCTTCCGTTCCGTGGCGATATGCGTCGGGCGGGACCTCGGTGGAGGCTGAGGTGACGCTGCGTGTCCGGGAGCGGGCGGGCGGGGGCCCCGTGCGGTGCGCCGCACGGGATAGCCTGGATCCGTGAGCCAGAGTCGTACCTACCAAGTGCGGACCTACGGCTGCCAGATGAACGTCCACGACTCCGAGCGCCTCTCCGGTCTGCTGGAGGACGCTGGGTACGCGCGTGCAGCCGAGGACACCGCCGCAGACATCGTCGTCTTCAACACCTGTGCGGTCCGGGAGAACGCCGACAACCGCCTCTACGGCAACCTCGGGCACCTGCGCCCGGTCAAGGACGCCAACCCCGGGATGCAGATCGCCGTCGGCGGCTGCCTGGCCCAGAAGGACCGCGGCGAGATCGTGCGCCGCGCGCCCTGGGTCGACGTCGTGTTCGGCACCCACAACATCGGTTCGCTGCCCACGCTGTTGGAGCGCGCCCGCGTGCAGCGCGAGGCGCAGGTGGAGATCGCCGAGTCCCTGGAGCACTTCCCCTCCACACTCCCCAGCCGCCGCGAGTCCGCGTACGCCGCGTGGGTGTCGATCTCCGTCGGGTGCAACAACACGTGCACCTTCTGCATCGTGCCCGCCCTGCGCGGCAAGGAGCAGGACCGCCGACCCGGAGACGTGCTCGCCGAGGTGCGCGCCCTCGTCGACGAGGGCGTCAGCGAGATCACCCTGCTCGGTCAGAACGTCAACGCCTACGGCAGCGGCTTCGGCGACCGCCAGGCCTTCTCCAAACTGCTGCGCGCCTGCGGCGAGGTCGAGGGGCTGGAGCGCGTGCGCTTCACCTCCCCGCACCCGCGTGACTTCACCGACGACGTCATCGAGGCCATGGCCCAGACCCCCAACGTCATGCCGCAGCTGCACATGCCGTTGCAGTCGGGGTCCAGCAAGGTCCTCAAGGACATGCGCCGCTCCTACCGCCAGGAGCGCTTCCTCGGCATCGTGGAGAAGGTGCGCGCCGCCATGCCGCACGCCGCGATCACCACGGACATCATCGTGGGCTTCCCCGGGGAGACGGAGGAGGACTTCGAGCAGACCCTCCACGTGGTCCGCGAGGCCCGCTTCTCGATGGCGTACACCTTCCAGTACTCCAAGCGCCCCGGGACCCCGGCCGCCACCATGGACGACCAGGTCCCGCCCGAGGTCGTCAAGGACCGCTACCAGCGGCTCGTCGACCTGCAGGACCAGATCTCCTGGGAGGAGAACAAGAAGCTGGTCGGCCGCGAGGTCGACCTGCTGGTCTCCGAGGGCGAGGGCAAGAAGGACGGCGAGCACCGCCGCCTGTCCGGTCGCGCCCCCGACAACCGCCTGGTCCACTTCGCGGTCGGCGGGGGCGAGGAGCCGCGCCCCGGGGACGTGGTGACCGTCGAGGTCACCTACGCGGCACCGCACCACCTGGTGTCCGACTCGGGGATCCGCGGGCTGCGCCGCACCCGCTCGGGTGACGCCTGGGCGGCCCGGAACGGTCGGCCGGTCGAGGCCGCCAAACCCGAGGTCCTGCTGGGGATGCCCCGGATCGGCGTCCCGGCGGAGCAGCCCGCCGCCGCCGGCGGGTGCTGCGACGCCTGAGAACGCCGGGCCGGGACGCGAACGTGCCCGGCCCGGCATGTCCCACCCCAGAGGACCCGGCGGTTCCTTTCAGAGCCGGACCGGGAGGCTGTCCAGGCGTAGGGCGCCGGGGGCCGCTGCCGGTCGGGGCTCGCGCCCGGGGACCAGTGACAGGTCCGGGTGGGCCGCGACCAGCGACCCGACGCACACCTCCCCCTCCTGGCGGGCCAGCGCGGCACCCAGGCAGTAGTGGATGCCGTGGCCGAAGCCCACGTGGGCCTCTCCCGGCCTGCCGTGGTGGCGCGTGATGTCGAACCGGTCGGGGTCCGGGTGGACGGCCGGGTCGCGGTTGGCACCCCCGATGACCGCGATGGCGCGCTGTCCTGCGGCGACGCGACCGGCCCTCAGTTCGACGTCCTCGACGGCGTACCTGGCCTTGGCGATCACCGCTGTGCCGCCGTGGCGGAGCATCTCGTGCACGGCCGGGGTCAGCAGCCCCGGGTCCTGGCGGAGCATCCCCCACTGGGCCGGGTGGTCGAGCAGGGCGCGGACGCCGTTGCCGAGCAGGTGCGCGGTCGTCTCGTGACCGCCGATGACCAGTGTGAACACCAGTGTGATGAGCTCGGTCTCACTGAGGTGTGCGCCGTCCTCGTCGCGGGCCCGTACCAGGGCGCCGAGCAGGTCGTCGGTCGGCTCCGCGCGCCGTGCGGCGAGCATGCCCTTGATGTGCTCGATCATCTCGCCGAGCGCGCTGTTCATGAGTTCGGGGCGGGCGGGGTCGAACGCGGACAGCTGGTCGCTCCAGGACCGCCACGCGGGGCGCTCCTCCGCCGGGACCCCGACCAGTTCGCAGATGACCGCGATGGGCAGCGGGTAGGCGAGGTGCGGCATGAGGTCCACGACCCCGTCCCCGTCGGTGAGGTCGGGGAGCCGGGCGATCAGGTCGTCGGTGATCTGCTGGACCCGGGGCCGCATCGCGTTGACACGGCGCACGGTGAACGTCCGCGAGACGAGCTTGCGCAGCCGGGTGTGGTCCTCGGCGTCCTTGTCGAGGAGGGACTCGGTCAGATAGGTGACCAGGTCCGGGCGGATCCCCAGCCCGTTGAGGGCCTCGGAGCGCGTGGCGGCGGCCGCCCCCCTGATGTTGGCGGGGTCGAGGACGAACCGGCGGTCGCCGAGGATGGTGCGCACGTCCTCGTCGTGCACGAAGAGGACGGCCTCCAGGGTGTCGACGAACAGGGCGGGGGCCGAACCGCCCGCCGCGCGGACCCGCTCGATCACCGGGAAGGGGGAGGCGGCGAACTCGGGGGAGCGCAGGTCGATGAGGTCGTCACGGGCGGGCGGGGGTGTGGCCGGCATGGGCACTCCTAGGGCGGTGTCAGGTGGTGCGCGGTGTCTGTTTCAGCCGTTCGATCTCCGAGCGCATGGTCCTGTCGAGGTCGGAGAAGACCTCCAGGGCCCTGGTCTGGGCCTTGCGCGTGTTCTCGGGGGCGGCGTCCTGTTCCAGGAGCAGCCGGATGCTCTGCGCCATGAGGTCGGCGCGCTCGCCGTGGCCGGGCACGTGCAGCCCCTGCTCCTCCAGGACCGGAGGGGTGACCAGGTGACCGAGGACGAGCGCGTTGTAGGCGTACAACTGGTTGTCGACGGGCAGGTCGGAGCGCAGTAGCCCGAGGTCGCGCAGCACGTCCCAGTAGGCAGCCATGGCCCTCCGGCGTTCCTGGACGGTCTCTCCGACCAGGGTGGACGCGTCGCGCGAGAGGTGGCCGAGGGATTCGGTGCCGCCCGTGAAGACGGCCCGCATCAGCGGTGAGTCGAGGTGGCTCAGGTAGAGGGACCGGGCGACCTCGCTGGGCCGCACGTTGTCGGGTGAGCGGCCGACGAAGTCGAGGACCTGTCGCATCAGGCCGAGCTGTGCCCGCATGACCACCGTGAGCAGCAGGGCCTCCTTGGTGGCGAAGTGGAGGTAGACGGTGCCCTTGCCGACCTTCGCCCTCCTGGCGACGTCCTCGATGGTGATCTTGCGGCGTCCCCAGGCCACCAGCAGCTCCTCCGCCGCGTCCAGGATGCGGTCGGCACGCAGTTCCCGTTCGGTGCCGACTGCCTCGGCGGCAAGGGGGGAGGGTGCGGTGAAGGTGCTCGGAGGCGAGTCGGTCGACGGGGTCACGGTGTGCTCCTGCGAGTCCGGGACGGGCGGGGTACGGCTTGACCACGCATGTTGACGCGACGACCATATCCCCACCTCGTTCCCTGACTCTGTGACCCGTTTTGTAATCTGGTCACATGGTCAAAGTAGGCGACGGAGGCCCCGGGGACAAGGGGTCCATGACGAAGAGGACCGGACCCCGCCGGGGTCCGGTCCTTCGAGACCGCGGGTCGTACCTGGGGGCTATCCGCCGTGGCGCTGTGCGTGCGGGACCAGCGTCGCCACGTCGACCAGGGCCTCCCCCGGCTCCTCGGGGGTGCCGGACAGCGCCGTCTCCACCTGGGCCAGGGTGCGCTCGACCAGGTCCGGAGCGTCGTAGGGCAGCCAGCGGACCCGGGGGTCGCGACGGAACCACGACTCCTGGCGGCGGGCGAAGCGCCGGGTCGCCTGGGCGGTGGCCGCCTTCGCCTCCTCCGCGGACATCTCGCCGTCGAGCTGGGCCAGGGCCTGGGCGTACCCGAGGGCGCGGGACGCCGTACGGCCCTCGCGCAGACCCTGTTCGTCCAGGGCGCGGACCTCGTCCAGGAGGCCCTGGTCCCACATGCGCTCCACCCTGGCGTCGATGCGCTCGTCCAGTTCGGGGCGGGGGGAGGCCACGCCGATCTGCGTGCACGGGTAGAAGGACGTGTGGTCCGGCAGGTTCGCGGTGAACGGCTGCCCGGTCAGCTCGATGACCTCCAGCGCACGCACGATCCGCCGACCGTTCCCGGGCAGGATGGTGCGCGCCGCCGCGGGGTCGGCCTCCGCCAGCCGTGCGTGGAGCACCCCCGGTCCCACGTCGCCCAGCTCCGCCTCCAGGCGGGCCCGCACGTCGGGATCGGTACCGGGGAACTCCAGGTGGTCCAGCACCGCTCGGACGTAGAGCCCCGAACCGCCCACGAGGACGGGGATGACGTCCCTGTCGGCGCAGTCCTCCACGCGTTCGCGGGCCATGTCCTGGTAACTGGCCACGTCGGCGGGTTCACTGACCTCCCAGACGTCCAGCAGGTGGTGGGGGACATCGCGTCTCTCGGCCTCACCGAGCTTGGCGGTGCCGATGTCCATGCCGCGGTAGAGCTGCATGGAGTCGGCGTTGATGACCTCGCCCCGGCGTCCCGTGCGTTCCTCGAGACGCAGGGCCACCTCGACGGCGAGATCCGACTTGCCCACAGCGGTCGGGCCCACAACCGCGATCACCTTGATCATCCCTCCAGCGTAGTCATTCCGGGGCCTGCCTCGTCCGGTTCGCGGGACCGGCACCCGTACGGTGGAGCCCGCCACCGGCGCCGGATCCGGGGGCGGGGACACGCCGCGACCGCGCCTAGGATGGTCGGCATGCGATTCGCCAAGGGCCACGGAACAGAGAACGACTTCGTGATCCTCCCCGACCCCGACGGGGAGCTCGACCTCACGGAGGAGGCCGTCCGCCTGCTGTGTGACCGCCGCGCGGGCATCGGCGGTGACGGGATCCTGCGCGTGGTGCGGACACGGGCCCTGGGCGAGGCGCTCGCGCCGTCCGCACGCACCGCCGAACGCGCGGAGTGGTTCATGGACTACCGCAACTCCGACGGGACCGTCGCGGAGATGTGCGGCAACGGGGTGAGGGTGTTCGCCCGCTACCTCCTGCACGCCGGGCTGGTCGAGGGAGACGTCTTCGAGGTGGGGACGAGGGACGGTGCCAAGGAGGCCCGGGTCGAGGCCGACGGCGGCATCACCGTCGACATGGGCCGGGTCGAGAGGCAGGGCACGTCGTCGGCGAAGCTCGCCCGGCAGGTGGTGCACGGGGCACAGATCTCCGTGGGCAACCCGCACCTGGCCTGCGAGGTGTCCGGATCCGTCGCGGACGTGGACCTGACCGAGCCGCCCCTGCTGGACCGCGACGCCTTTCCCGCGGGTGCCAACGTCGAGGTGTACACCAGGGTCGAGCCCGGTGTCCTGGAGATGCGCGTCTTCGAGCGCGGCTCCGGGGAGACCCGCTCCTGCGGGACCGGGATCGTCGCAGCCGCGGCCGCGGCGACCCCGGCCGGAGAGGGCGCCACCTGGCGTGTACGGGTCCTCGGTGGCGAGTGCACCGTGTTCCTGGACTCCGACGGAGCGAGGCTGAGCGGCCCCGCCGCCATCGTGGCGGAGGGCGAGACCTCCCTGGTCGCCTGAGAGCCGGCCCCGGTCGCGCCCCGGGTCAGGGGCGGTCACCGATCTCCGCAACCCACCCGGACCAGAGGTAGGTCCGGTAGGACAGGGTCACCGGGAGTTCGAACCCGTGCTGGTCGAGGGAGGAGTCTGCGGGCTCCTCGTCGAGCAGGGTGACGTCACGGTAGAGCACCGCACCGGTGTCGGGGTCGAGAACGTACCGGTACTCGTCGGTCTGGGTTCCCTGGTCCACCCTGACCTGGAAGAGTTCGCCCTCGCGGGCGATGGGGTCCTGGGTCGGGCCGGCGTACTGGACGCCGGGGAACCCGGCGAGGACGCGCAGGGTGGCGGCCAGCTCGTCGCCGTCGAGCGGACGGTGGTCGTAGACGTGGTTCAGGGCGTTGACGAGGGCGTCGTCCGCTTCGGGGCTGTCGGCCGGGACGTCGTCCTGTCCCCAGTCGAGAAGGGTCTGCCTCATGGAGTCCGTGCCGGTGGGCAGCTCCCGCGGGAACACGAGGCTCTCGTGCAGGGTGTCCTCGTGGTCCTCCGACCGGTTGTCGAGGAACTCCCGGTGCTCCTCGACGTCGCCCTGTGTGTCCTCCGCCTCTCCCGCCGCCCGGATCTCCCTGACGCCGCCCCCGGGACCCTGCCAGTACTGCCAGTCGTAGGGGATGAAGCCGGCGCTGCGCATGTCGTCCTCGCTGGGCTCCTCACCGGCGAAGCTGGTGACGACGAACAGCTCCTGCCCGGTCGAGGAGACATGGGCGACATCGCCGTCGCCGGGTGCGTCGTCCCCGTTCTCGGCCGCCTCCGCGAGGGCGAGCAGCCGGTCGGCGCCGGGTTCGGGTGTGCCCGCGGCGACGTCGATGGGTTCGGGCGGTGCCGCGTACGCGGCGGGGATCCCCGCCGGTCCGCCGCCCGCGGTGCCGATCACCAGGACGGCGGCGGTGGTGGCGGCCACGAGGCCTGCGGCGCCGGCGAGGACGGGGAGCCGGCGCCACACGGGGCGCGGAGCGGGAGCGGTGTCGAGCATGGCGATGGCCTTCGTGCGTGCGCGTTGGCGGCCGGAGAAACCGGTCGTCCGCCCGTCGCGGGGGTCGGTGTCCTTCAGGATCGAGCGAAGCGCGGTGACGTCGTCCACGACGCGTCCTCTCTGTCAGGGGTGTCCGGGGCGGGCCGGGCGGTGTCGTCCAGGAGCGCCTGGAGCCGTCTGCGGGCTCGGTGGAGGCGCCCCCGGGCGGTCACGGGGGCACAGCCCACCACCCGGGCCGCCTCGCGGCTGCTCAAGCCCTCCCAGGTCACGAGCATCACGAGCTCGCGGTCGGTGTCGGAGAGCCCGGCCAGCGCGGTGAGCGCGGTCTGGCGCCGGATGACCTGCTCGGTGTCGTCCTGGGAGTCCCGCCAGAGCTGGTCCGGGGGAGTGGGGACCTCGCCCCGCTTGCGGATGTCGCGCAGCGCGGCGAGGGTGATGCGGCGGGCGCAGGCGTACAGCCAGGGGAGTTCCCTGTCCGCGGGCACCCTGTCCCGCCGCCGCCAGGCGACGGCGAACGCCTCGGAGGCGACGTCGTCGGCCAGATCGGGGCCGACCCTGCGACGGGCGTAGTTGTACACCGCGTCATAGTGCCTCTCGAACACCGCGTTGAACTCCGCGTGTGCGGACGGGTCGCCGTCGTGGTCTCTCTCCATCGGCAACTCCTCTCTGTCACCCCCTTGTGTCGGCAGGGCGGCCGTTGTTCGAGGGGGAGAGGAAGAAACCGCGCGGATGCGTATGGCGTGAGTCACATGAGGAGCGGTGGGGGTCTGCGGTGGCGGGCAGCGGCGGGGGCGGATCCTGGGCACGTCGGAGCGAGCGGGGGAGGGACCCCCCCCTGCTTCCAGGAGACCATACGAAGGGTCGGCGGGGGCAGCCCCGGCCCGTACCTGTGGACGGCCGCGGTCAGCGCCCCAGCAGCTGGTCGGCGGTGAGCCCGCGCAGGGACGCGTCGAGGACCTGGGCGGTGTGGGTGACAGCGACCGGTTTCCCGGCGCGCTCCATCGCGGACGCGATCTGGAGTGCGCATCCGGGGTTGCCCGACACCAGCACGTCGGCCCCGGTGGAGGCCACGTTCTCGCCCTTGCGGTCGCCGAGCTCCCGTGCGGCGTCCGGCTCCAGCAGGTTGTAGACGCCCGCGGAACCGCAGCAGATCTCCTTGTCGGGCAGGTCGGACACGCGCAGGCCCGGCACGCCCGACAGGAGGGCGCGGGGCGCTCGTGTGATCCCCTGGCCGTGGGAGAGGTGGCACGCGTCGTGGTAGGCGACGTGCAGCGGGAGGGGATGGCGTTCGGCCTGCGGGCCCAGGTCCACCAGGAACTCGGTGAGGTCCACGACCTTCGCGGACAGGTCACGCGCCCGCCGCACCCCCACGTCGTCCGCGCCCGCCTCGGCCAGGGTGCGGTCGACGTGCTTCATGCTGGAGCCGCACCCGGCGGAGTTGACCACGATCCGGTCGACGCGCGCCCGCTCGAACACCTCGACGAGGCGCCGGGCGAAACCGGCGGACTCCTCCAGACGCCCGGAGTGCCCGGAGAGGGCCCCGCAGCACCCCTGGGAACGGGGGATCACGACGTCACAGCCCTCCAACGCCAGCACGCGTGCGGTCGCGGTGTTGACCTCGGGGAAGAACGCCCCCTGGACGCACCCGACGAGCATGCCCACCCGGGCCCGCGCCCTTCCGACGGCGGGAACGAGGGAGGGGAGCGGGGGAGGGGGAGGCGACAGCGGCGGTGAGATGCGCTCCATGGCGGCCAGGGCCGGGGAGATCCGCTCCAGCAGCCCCGAGCGGCGCACGAGGGAGGACACCCCCGTGGCCCGGTAGGCACGCAGTGGTCCCCGCATGAGGCGCAGCCTGCGCCGGTAGGGGAACAGGGAGAAGATCGCCCCCCGCAGCACCCGCTCGCCCCGGGGCCGTTCGTGCTCCTCCTCGACCCGGTGCCGTGTGTGCTCGATGAGAGCGTCGTAGGCCACCCCGGACGGGCACGACGAGACGCAGGCCAAGCATCCCAGACAGTTGTCGAAGTGGCCGACCGCCGTCTGCGTGAGGACGTCATCGGTGTGCATCTGGGACATCAGGTGGATGCGGCCGCGCGGGGAGTCCATCTCCTGACCCCACAGCACGTGCGTGGGGCAGGTGGGCAGACAGAACCCGCAGTGGACGCACTCGCCCAACAGGTCGCCGAAGACCTGGTCGCGTCCGCGCGGGGCGTCGGTCGGCTGGTCGGTCACGGGCTCTCCCCCGGGTCCTGGAAGGTGCGGCCACCGGTGCGGTCGCCGTCGGCGAAGCGCCCCGGGGCCAGGCGGCGGCCGGGGTCGAAGGCGTCCCTGACGGCCCTCATCAGCGGCAGGCCGGGGATCTCGCCCCACGGGTCCACGCCTGCTGCGTGGACGTGCGGTTCCGCGCGCAGCAGGGTCGCCGACCAGCCGGGACGGGAACGGACCTCGGCCACCGCCCCGGCCACGGCCGCGGCGGGCGTGCCCGGGGCGAACGCGGCGAAGAGGGCCCCGCGCAGCACCGAACCGGTGATCCGCGTGTCGGTTCCGTACCCGGTCGCGGCCGGGGCCACCAGGGCCTCGGCGGCGGCCACCGACTCGGCCGGTGGCACGGTCACCCGGACGACCGTGCCCCGGGCGGGGAGCAGCCCCCACCCCGGCGGCAGGTCCCGGTCGACCCGGGGCCCGTTCGGGCCGGCGCCGTTCCGCGGTTCTGCCCCCCGGAGCACCGCGAGCACGGTGGCGGTCCGCACGTCCAACCCCTCCGGTGTCCCCTCCAGCACCACGCGCAGCTGCGGGCCGCGGAGGCCGCGGGGACGGGAGGGCCGGTCCGCGCCGGAGCCGTCGGCCGAGGGCCAGTGGAGTTCCACCGCAGCGGGGACGACCGTGGTCGCGCGCAGGGCGGCCACGATCCGCTCGGCGTGCTCCCGGGAGGCCGTGGAAGCGGACACCAGTCGCAGGGCGGGCGGCAGAGGGTGCAGGCGGAAGGCCACCGACGCGATCACACCGAGGGTGCCGAGGCCGCCGGTGTGCAGCTTGGCCAGGTCGTACCCGGCCACGTTCTTGACCACCCGGCCGCCGCTGCGTGCCACCACCCCGTCGGCCCGTACGACGGTCATGCCGATGACCAGGTCGCGCAGCGCGCCCGTGAGCAGGCGCCGCGGGCCGCACACCCCCGTGGCGACCATGCCGCCGACGGTGCCGCCCTCGCGGACGGGGTCCACGGACAGGCGCTGTCCGGCGGCTCCCAGTACGGCGAAGAGGTCGGCGACGGGGGTGCCCGCGCCCGCCTCGACGACGAGGTCGCCCGCGATGTGGTCGATCCAGGACAGGTCGGCGGTGTCCACGAGCAGGTCCGCGCCGCGTGGGACACCGCCCCAGTCCATGGCGGTGCCGTTGCCGCGTGCGAGGACGGTCAGCCCGTGCCTCTCGGACTCCGCCATCACCCGGCCGAGCGCGTCGGTGTCGGCGGGCCGTGCCACGTGTCCGGGGACGACGGCCCCCACCGCGTCGTCGGCGGAACCCCTCCGCAGGGCACAGCCCCCGACGTCCGGCATCTCGGCGCGTGTCACGTACTCTCCCCCGTCGTCGGAGCCGCCCCTCAGAACTGCTCGGCCCGCCCGGACTCCACGAGCGGGTGTACGCCCCTGCGCACCCCCGGCCGTTCGCCGCACAGGCGGGGCGTGGGCAGCAGCTTGTCCGGGTTGGCGATGCCGTCCGGGTCGAAGGACCGGCGGAACAGGTCGAACGTCGCGAGGTCGTCCGGCCCGTACATGCGCGGCATCTTGCACGCCTTGTCCACGCCGACACCGTGTTCGCCGGTGATGGAGCCGCCGTGTTCGATGCACAGGTCGAGGATGGCCCCGGAGACCTCCTCCGCCCTGTCCCCCGCGCCGGGCACGGCGTCGTCGAACAGGACGAGGGGATGGAGGTTGCCGTCACCGGCGTGGAAGACGTTGGCGACGCGGATGCCGCTGGACTCCGACAGTTCGGTGATGCGGCGCAGCACCTCGGGCAGGGCGGTGCGGGGGACGACGCCGTCCTGGACGATGTAGGCGGGGCTGATCCTGCCCACGGCGGCGAACGCCGACTTGCGGCCCTTCCAGATGCGGGCGCGTTCCTCCGCGTCGTCGGCGGCCCGGGTCTCGAAGGAGCCCGCCTCGCCGCACAGCCGGGTGACCTCGACGAGCTGGGCGTCGACCTCCTCGGCGGGGCCGTCCAGTTCCACGACCAGTACCGCGGCCGCGCCCTCGGGGTAGCCGCAGGCCACGGCACGTTCGGCGGCCTCGATGGCGAGCGCGTCCATCATCTCGATGGCGGAGGGCAGCACCCCGGCGGCGATGATGGAGCCGACCGCCAGGCCGCCCGCGTCCATCGAGGCGAACGCGGACAGCAGGGTCACGGTCTTCTGCGGGGCGCGGGTCAGGTTGACGGTGATGCGGGTGGCGATGCCGAGGGTGCCCTCGGAGCCGACGAACGCGCCGATGAGGTCGTATCCGGGCGCGTCGGGGCTGCGGCCGCCGAGGCTGACGAGCTCGCCGGAGGGCGTGACGATGTCGAGGCCCCGCACGTGGTTGACGGTGAACCCGTACTTGAGGCAGTGGGCGCCGCCGGAGTTCTCGGCGACGTTGCCGCCCACCGAGCACACCTGCTGGCTGGAGGGGTCGGGGGCGTAGTAGTACCCGTGGGGGGCCGCGGCGCGGGTGACGTCGAGGTTGGCCACCCCGGGCTCCACGACGGCGCACTCGTTCTCGACGTCGATCTCGATGATGCGGCGCATGCGCGAGGTGACGACCAGGACGCCCTCGGGGTGGGGGAGCGCCCCCGCGGAGAGCCCGGTGCCGGCCCCGCGGGGCACGAAGGGGACGCCGTGGTCGGCGCAGAGCCGGACGACGGCGGCGACCTGTTCGGCGGTGGTGGGCAGCACGACGACACCGGGAACGGACCGGTGGTGGGTGAGACCGTCGCTCTCGTAGGTGCGGCGCCGGGAGGTGTCGGTCAGGACACCGTCCCCACCGCAGATCTCCCGCAGGAGGGGGACCAGTGCGGCCAGTGCCGCCGGGGTCCGCGTCGCGGGTGCGGTCTCGGGCATGGCGCCTCCCGGGCTGTTCCACAGAAGTGGGTCCGGGATCGCCTTCCCGGCTGCGGCCTCGCAAGGGGAACGTACGACCGCACCCCCTGCCGGAGCAAGGGGTGCAGTGGAAACACTGTTCCGTTTTATGGAATCGACCTCGGGCTACGGCATGCGCTCGTAGGCCGGCAGCGTCAGGAAGTCCACGTAGTCGTCGGCGAGGGCGACCTCGGAGAACAACTCCTTGGCCTGCTGGTACAGGCCCTCGTCGAACGCCTCCCCGTGGGATTCCCGGATGCTCGCGAGCTCCTGGTCGATGAGCTGCCGGACCAGCTCGGCGGTGACCTTCTCCCCGCCGTCGAGGGTGACGTCGTTGTGCAGCCACTGCCAGATCTGGGACCGGGAGATCTCGGCGGTCGCCGCGTCCTCCATCAGGTTGTGGATGGCCACCGCCCCGTTGCCGCCCATCCAGGCCGCCAGGTACTGGAGGGCGACGTTGATGTTGCCGCTCAGGCCGGCGAGGGTGACGCCGCCCGGGGTCCGGTCGACGGAGAGCAGGTCCGCCGAGGTCGCCTCGACCTCGGGACGCTTCTTGTCGATCTGGTGCGGACGCTCGCCGAGGACCCCGTCGAAGATCTCCATGGCGACCGGGACCAGGTCCGGGTGGGCCACCCACGAACCGTCGAACCCGTCACCGGACTCGCGGGACTTGTCGTCGCGGACCTTGGCGAAGGCGACCTTGTTCACCTCGGCGTCCCTGCGGGACGGGATGAACGCGGCCATGCCGCCGATGGCGTGGGCGCCGCGCTTGTGGCAGGTCTTGACCAGCAGTTCGGTGTACGCGCGCATGAACGGCGCGGTCATGGTCACGGCGTTGCGCTCGGGTAGCAGGAACCGGCGGCCCCGGGTGCGGTGCGTCTTGATGATGCTGAACAGGTAGTCCCAGCGGCCGGCGTTGAGTCCGGCGGAGTGCTCGCGCAGCTCGTAGAGGATCTCCTCCATCTCGAACGCGGCCGGGATGGTCTCGATCAGGCAGGTGGCGCGGATGGTGCCGCGCGGGATCCCCAGGCGCTCCTGGGCCAGGACGAAGATGTCGTTCCAGAGGCGGGCCTCCAGGTGGCTCTGCATCTTGGGCAGGTAGAAGTACGGCCCCTTGCCCTTCGCGATCTGCCGCTCGGCGCTGTGGAGGAAGTAGAGCGCGAAGTCGACGATGCCGCCGCTCACACGCCGTCCGTCGACGAGGATGTGCTTCTCGTCCAGGTGCCAGCCGCGCGGGCGCACCACGATGGTCGCGAGCTCGCCGTCCTCCTTCAGGGCGTAGGTCTTTCCCTGCGGGGAGGTGAAGTCGATCTGGCGGTCGAGGGCGTCGCGCAGGTTGAGCTGACCGCCGATCATGTTCTCCCACAGCGGGGTGTTGGCGTCCTCGAAGTCGGCCAGCCACACCTTCGCGCCGGAGTTGAGCGCGTTGATGGTCATCTTGCGGTCGGTGGGGCCGGTGATCTCGACCCGGCGGTCGGTGATGCCGGGTGCCGGCGGGGCGACCTGCCAGCTGTCGTCCTCGCGGATGTGCTTGGTCTCCGGGAGGAAGTCGAGGTCGGTCCCCGCGGCGACCTGCTCCTCGCGGGCCCTTCGCGCGACGAGGAGCTCCTGGCGGCGTTCCTCGAAGGTGCGGTGGAGTTCGGCGACGAGGGCGAGGGCCTCATCCGTGAGGATCTCGTCGAACCGGTCGTGGAGGGGGCCGGTGATCTCGACCCCGTGCGTGGCGCCCATGGAAACCTTCCGCAATACGAAATAAGCTTTTGGTATGTGGAAAACGACGCTACCGTCAGCGTCGCGGTGCGGTCAACGCCGCTGCCTGGGCACATGATCGGAAAGTTTCCCGCCATGTGAAGGTTCCGAAAATTTCCGCTCGGAAGTTTCGAACTTCTTCAGCCATTATTGACGGAGGGTCACCACCCCACTGCGCAACGCCCCGAAAAGGGCAGTGTCGCGTCTCACCCGGCCTGCGATAATTGAGATGCCCCGGTGGCGGCGAAGTGCCACCATCGGCAGGGCACCCACCGCAGGCCGCTCACGGGAAGAATCACGGGATCGGCCGCGTTGACCCACCTGGAGGGATATGAATACAGCTGACACCCGCGGAAGCTCCGAGCCCGGCCACGAGGCCGCAGGCGAGGACGCGTTCCGCGAGGCGATCACCATCGGGGACGGGGTCGACGGAACCGACGCGACCCGCAGGGCCGACGGCGACCGCCACGACGACCCGAGGAACGCCCCCGACCAGGGGGAGATGGAACTGGCCGAACGCCACGCGCTCCGTCGCGTGCAGGGGCTCTCCACCGAACTCACCGACATCACCGAGGTCGAGTACCGGTCACTGCGGCTGGAACGCGTCGTGCTCATCGGCGTGTGGACCAGCGGCAACCAGACCGACGCCGACAACTCGCTCACCGAACTCGCGGCCCTGTCCGAGACCGCCGGGGCACTCGTCCTCGAAGGCCTCACCCAGCGCCGCTCCAAGCCCGACCCGGCGACCTACGTCGGCAAGGGCAAGGCGGCCGAGTTGCGCGACATCGTCGAGGCGACCGGCGCCGACACCGTCATCTGCGACGGTGAGCTCACCCCCGGCCAGCTGCGTCAGCTGGAGGACGTCGTCAAGGTCAAGGTGGTCGACCGCACCGCGCTGATCCTGGACATCTTCGCCCAGCACGCCAGCAGCAGCGAGGGCAAGGCCCAGGTCGAACTGGCGCAGCTCAGCTACCTGCTGCCGCGACTGCGCGGCTGGGGCGACTCGCTCTCCCGGCAGGCCGGCGGCTCCGGTGGTGGCGGAGCCGGCGGTGGCGTGGGCCTGCGTGGTCCCGGTGAGACCAAGATCGAGACCGACCGTCGGCGCATCAACGACAAGATGGCCAAGCTGCGCCGTCAACTCGCCCACATGCGCACCGCGCGCGACGTCAAGCGGGACGTCCGGCGCACCCGGGAGGTGCCCTCCGTTGCCATCGCCGGTTACACCAACGCCGGCAAGTCGAGCCTGCTCAACCGGCTGACGGGAGCCGGGGTCCTGGTGGAGAACGCCCTGTTCGCCACCCTGGACCCGACCGTCCGCCAGGCGCGCACGCCCGACGGCCGCGGCTTCACCCTCAGCGACACCGTCGGGTTCGTCCGGCACCTGCCGCACCAGCTGGTGGAGGCGTTCCGCTCCACCCTGGAGGAGGTCGCCGACTCCGACCTGATCCTGCACGTGATCGACGGGTCGCACCCCGACCCCGAGAGCCAGATCCGCGCGGTTCACGAGGTGTTCGCCGACATCGAGGCCGGGGAGGTGCCCGAGCTCATCGTGGTCAACAAGGTGGACGCCGCCGACCCGGACGTGCTCAAGGTGCTGCGTACCCGCTACCCGAACATGGTCGAGGTCTCGGCCCGCACCGGCGAGGGCGTGTCCGAACTGGTCGCGGCGCTCGCCGAGGCGCTGCCCGAACTCGCGCACGAGGTCAACGCGCTCGTGCCGTACACGCGGGGCGACCTCATCGCCAAGGTGCACCAGGAAGGCCGCATCATCAGCGAGGAGCACACCGGAGACGGCACGGCGATCCACGCCTTCGTCCCCGAGCTGCTCGCGGCCAAGCTCAACGAGTACGCGCCCAGCAGGGCCTGAGTACGGTGCGGCCCCCGGGGGCCGCACCGGTTCACCGGCCGAAACCGGGGCACCCCCGACCGGGGGCGCCCCGGTTTCGTCTGTCGTGGGCCGTGTCCCGGCGTGCGAAACCGGCCGGAGGGCGGGCCGGGAGCCTTCGTCGCGCAAGCCCACTCGCGAGTTCTGCTCCGCCACGCTCGCATTCGTCCTTCAGGAGAGGTGTACACGGAGTCTGCGAATGGACTACGGTTTTGGAGCACTGGCCGCCAGTGGCCGCTGTCCCCCCGGCAGCCGACTTCTTCCCACTGCCACGGCACCGCGGCGGCCCCACGGCCGCCCCCACCGGCTCTGTCGGATCGTTCCAGATACGAGGTCGTTATGTTCGCCCGTGCATTCCACGACCGTGTTGCGCACCCGCGTGGGCGGAACTGACCGGCGAGGGCGGAAAACCCCATGACGGTAGTACTCCTCAGCAACATCGGTCGGCTGTGGACCGGGAACGAGATGCTCACCAAGGCCGCGCTCCTGCTGGACGGGGACCGTGTGGCCTGGGTCGGGCCCGCCGCCGAACTGCCCCAGCGCATCCCCGGCGTGGTGGACGACCTCACCGACGTCGACGACGTCATCAACATCGGCGGCGGACTCATCACCCCCGGGCTGGTCGACGCCCACTGCCACCCGGTCTACGCGGGCGACCGCTACGCCGAGGTCAACATGTGGGCCAAGGGCGCCTCCAAGGGTGACATCTTCGCGGCGGGCGGAGGTGTGTCCACCACCGTCACCATCACCCGCGGGACCGACCCGTGGACCCTGTGCAACGCGGTCCGCGAACGGCTCCGGCACTGGGTGCTGACGGGCAGCACCACGGTCGAGGCCAAGACCGGCTACCACCTCACCCGGGACGGCGAACTGGCCGACGTGCGCCTGCTGCGCTCCCTGGAGGAGGAACCGGGTATGCCGCGGCTGCACGTGACCTTCTTCCCCGCGCACGGGGTGCCTCCCGAGTTCTTCGGCCGACCCAAGGACTACGTGGCGACCGCGGCCTCGTGGCTCAGCGACGCCGCACTGGCCGGTGCCGACGGGGTCGACGTGTACTGCGACAACCAGCAGTTCACCACCGAGGACGCCCGGATGCTGCTGGGCGTGGGCCAGTCCGTGGGGCTGCGCACCACCCTGCACGCCTGTTCCCGTCCCCGCCACGGCGCGGTGCGGATGGCCACCGAGCTCGGCTGCTCGTCGGTGGACCTGCTGCACGAGACCGACGACCGGGACATCCTGGCGCTCGCCACCACCCGGACCCCGGTGGTGGCCTGCCCGACCACGTCCCTGCACGAACGCCGCACCCCGCCGGTACGGTCCCTGCTCGACCACGGAGTGCCGATCGGCCTGGGCACGGACCACAACCCGGGCCTGTCCGGGACCACGTCGATGCCGTTGGTGATCTCCCTCGCCATCTCCATGTTCGAGATGACCGTCCACGAGGCGCTGCACGCCGCCACCGTGGGCAGCGCCCACTCCCTGGGGCTCAGCGACCGGGGGATGCTCACCCCGGGAAGCCTGGCCGACCTGGTCCAGTGGGACGCCGATCACGAAGGCGCGTTCGCCTGGTCCATGGGGTTGAACACCCTGCGCGTCTGGCAGGGCGGAAAGACCATCCACTGACGTTCGCAGCCCTCCGGGCGAGCGCCCCGACCCTTCCGTGCGAGGACCCCCGTCGCCGCGGTCCGGCCTCCGCCCGGGCCGGTCCTCGGCCACGTCGGACGGATCCGGTCAGCGTGCTCCCCGGGCACGGGCGATCTCGATGACGGCGCGCTCCAGCGCGTACTCCGGGTCGCGTCCGGCACCCTTGATGAGCGCGTCGGTCTCGGCGACCACAGCCATCGCCCGTGTCACTCCCGCGGCGCTCCACCCGCGGGCCTGCTGGCGCAGGGTGCGCAGCTTCCAGGGCGGCACCTTGGCGCGCTTGGCCAGGTCGGCCTCGGACATCCCCCGCGGAGGCTGGGCGGCCACGGCGATACCGCGTATCGCCCCGGCCAGGGCGCTGTTGATCAGCACCGGAGCGGTGCCCACCGCCAGCGACCAGCGCAACTGCTCCAACGCCTCGGGCAAACGCCCCTCGACGGCACGGTCCGCCACGCTGAACCCCGAGGCCTCCGCCTTGCCGGAGTGGTAGCGGGCCACGGCCGCCCCGTCCACCCTGCCCTCGGTGTCGGCCACCAGTTGGGTGCACGCAGCGGCGATCTCCCGCAGATCGGTGCCCACCGCGTCCACCAGGGCCTGGGCGGCGTCCGGGGTGATCTTACGGCCTGCGGCGGCGAACTCGCCCTTGACGAACGCCACCCTCTCGGGGCCCTTCGTCGGCCCCTTGCAGTCCACCCGCTGGGCGCCGGCCTTGGCCGCGGCCTGCAGCAACGCCTTGCCCTTGTTGCCGCCCGCGTGCGTGAGCACGAGGTCGACGTCGTCGGCCGGGTCCTTCAGATAGTCGGTCACGGTCGCCGCCAGGTCCTTGACGAGGTCCTGGGAGGAGCGCAGTACCACCACCCGACGGTCGCCGAACAGGGAGGGGGAGGTGACCTCCACGACCGTGTTCATGGTCACCTGGGAGGGCACCAGGTCGTGGACGTCCACGCCGGGGTCTTTCTCGCGGGCCGCCGCCACGACGGCGGCGACCGCCCGGTCGACGAGGAGTTCCTCGTCGCCGACGATGATCGTGAGCGGGGCGGGTGCAGGCATACAACGAGGATGCCATGACCCGGGGACGGTTCCCGCCCCCTTTTCCGGACCCGCCGGGCGGTGGCCGGGGCGTCGTCCCGGCCGCCGCTTCCCCCGCGGGGCCGGGGCGTTCCTGCGCGGTGTGGAGGAGACACAGAAGAAGAGGGGACGTAAGGTACGCATTGGTAACTGTGTAGCGTGTGGGCACGTCTGTTACAGTGCACGACACATACCAGTACAGAGGGTTAGGTATGCGAATATTCGCCCCTTGCCTCCCTCGACAGATGGTCTCCTGGACCGCCCCGGCTCCCAGGGGAGACCCGAGACCGGAAATGGTTAGGCAGCGTTGAGGGATCGCACAATCTCGATACTGTCGGACACCCGTTGCGTCCGCTCACCCCGTACCGGGGCCGTACGAACGGTCGGTCCCCGGCACCCTCCACGGACCGCCGTGGTGCGGCCGGGGGCGGTACACGTGTCCACTGTCCCGGGACCACCCATCCGTTCCGGTGCCGCCGCGGTGCGGCTCCTGTGACAAGGCGGGCCACGACCCGCCTGATCCGTCCGTGCCCGGGGGCACGCCACCAGAACAAGTGAGTACCGATCGGTCCGCGTTCGCCCGGAACCGTGGTCGGGCCGCAGCGAGGCATCCCCGAGGCCTTGGCCCCCTTCGCGCCCCGCGCCGACAGCGCGGTCCGGAGGGAGGGACACCGTCCTGCCGCGCCCCACCACCCGAACACCTGGAACCGCCCTTGCAACCCCGCCGCATCAACGAAGTCCCTCTGCCCAGTGCCTCGGTCATCGAGGCGGTCCGCGAGTCGTGCGCGAGCCTGCCCCCGGGATCGACCCGTCTCTCCGAGTGCTTCTACGCGAACCTCTTCGTCATGGCCCCCGACGTCCGGGCCATGTTCCAGGACGACATCCGGCCCCAGCAGAAACGCATGGCCGAAGCGCTCGTGGAGGTGGTCCGCTACCTCGACGCACCTGACCACGTGGCCCAGTTCCTCAGGGAACTGGGAGCCCAGCACTACCGGGAGCTCGGCGTCAAACCCGAGCACTACCCCTTCGTGGGCCGCGCCCTCGTCCGCGCGGTCAGCGAGGTGTCGCCGACCTGGTCGTCCTCCATGAGCTCGGCGTGGGTGCTGGTCTACGAGTGGATCACCGCCACCATGCTCGCCGGAGCTGCGGACGCCATGGCCAGGGAGTCCGGCGCGCAGCGCCCGTCAGGCGGCACCAGGGCGCCCGGAGAGCAACGCCCGACCGGCGCCAGGCACTCGTACGACACCCCGCGTCCATCGGGCGAGCAGCGCCCGTCCGGCGCCAGGCATGCGTACGAGACCCCGCGCCACTCCGGAGAGCAGCGCCCGTCCGGTGACCGGCACCCGTACGAGAACCAGGGCCCGTACGGCGCCTCCCAGCCCACGCGCTGATCCCGTTCGAGCCCCCGGCCCACCCCATCCCCGCCCCGCACCCCGTCGAAAGTCCATTGTGATGAGTGAGACCGACCAGAGCCGCACACCGGGCACCGAGGGCGAGCGCTACGTCCAGACGGTGACGGGCACGACAGAGCGGGCCGACCGCTTCTACCGGGACCAGATGCTGGACCGGCTCAACCCCCGGATGTGCGAGTTCATCGCCCGGCAGGAGATGCTGTTCATCGCCACGTCGGACAGCAGCGGCGAGTGCGACTCCAGTTTCCGGGCCGGTCCGCCGGGGTTCGTCCACGTCGTCGACGAGCAGACCCTGGTCTACCCCGAGTACCGCGGAAACGGAGTGTTCGCCAGTGCCGGGAACATCATGGAGAATCCGCACATCGGGCTGATGTTCCTCGATTTCCAGCGCGAACGGATCGGCCTGCACGTCAACGGCCGGGCCCGTCTCCTGGAGGACGACAAGCTGCGGGGCCACGTCCGCGGTCTGCCCGTGCCCGAGGTGCCGGGGCAGCGGGCGATGCTGTGGACGATGGTCCACATCGAGGAGGCCTACATCCACTGCCGCAAGCACATCCCCCACCTGCGCACGGTCGGCAGGGACGAGGACTGGGGGACGGACGACGTCCAGCGCAAGGGGGGCGACCACTTCGCCGCCAAACAGACCCCTTCGCCGTGGAGCACGCCCCGGTCACCGGTCACCGGCCGCCACGCCTGAGCGACCCGGCGCCGGGCGGAGGGCACCCCGCCGCGGGGCACATCCGCGGTGGGGCGCCGGGCCGCCCGCGCCCGGCTCAGCGCGAGGGGCCGGGGCCGCGGACCACCGCGATGTCGGGACCGGTCCCGAGGCCGTTCAGGACCGCCACGTCGCCGTCGCGGTCCGTACGCAGGTTCACCTCCGCGACCCGCTCCAGCACGCCCCACGTGAACGGAGCCGGGTGCCCGTACGGGTTGTCGGCCCCCACCGACGTCACCGACACCACCGGGTCGGCGGCCTCCAGGAACGCCGGGACCTGCGTTCCCGCACCGTGGTGCGGCGTGGCCAGCACGGTCACCGCCAGCAGGTTCGCGTCCGGCCCCGCCAGCAGCCGGCGCTGGGCCACCTCCTCGACATCGCCGGTCAACAGCAACGACGGTCCCGTGCCGTCCGCGCGCACCACCATCGAGGTGTCGTTGAGCGAACCCGAGAACCCCGCGTCGGGCCACAGCACCCGGAACAGCCACGGGCCGACCCGTAGCGCCCGCCCGGGCGCGGCCTCCGCCAGTTCGACGCCGGCCCCGGTCAGCAGCCGCCCGACGGGCGTGCTCCCGAACCCCGGTGGCGCCATCGCCGTGTGCACCCGCCTGTGCCGCAGCACACCGGGAGTCCCGTCGACGTGGTCGGCGTGGTCGTGGCTGAGGAGCAGCAGCGGAACCTCCCGCACACCGAGGCGGTCCAGGCAGCCGTCCACCACATCCGGGTGCTCGCCGGTGTCGGCCACCACCGCCGACCCGGGGGCCACGTACAGCACGAACGCGGTCCCCTGTCCCACGTCGCACGCGACCAGCGCCCACCCCGCCGGCGGCCACCCGCCGGGAACGCACCTGGCGGCCAGGGCAAGGATCAGCACGGTCGTCATGACCGCCGCGACCAGCGCGCGCAGCCGCCCGCGCGACAGCAGGAGGGCCGCCAGGACGACCGCCAGGAACACCCCGCCCACGAGGTCGGACCGCCACGGCAGCGCCCCGTACGGGACGCGGGCGCCGACCTCGGCGACCGCCGCGATCCACGCCACCCCCAGGGCGGGCAGGTGTACCGCCACCGCCGCCGCCCCGGGCCACACCGCGGCCAGGGCCGCCACCGCCGAACCCGCCACGGTGACCGCGGCGACCACCGGCGCCGCCAGGACGTTCGCCGGGACCGCCACCCACGACAGCTCGCCCGACAGCACCACCAGCACGGGGGCGACGGCGACGTGGGCGGCCACGGCCACGGCGAACGCCTCCGCGACCGGCGGCGGCATGTGCTCCGACCACGCCCGCGCCCACGCGGGCACCAACAGCAGGATGCCCGCGGTGGCCAGGACCGAGAGGGCGAAGCCGAAGGAGGCGGCCGACCCCGGGGAGACGAACAGGACCCCGACCACGGTGGCGCTCAGAGCGCCGAGCCCCGCGTGCGCGCGGCCGGTCGCCAGCGCCAGCAGCCCCAGCGATCCCATGAAGGCCGCCCGCACCACGCTCGGCTCCGGGCGGCACACCAGGACGAACACCCAGATCACCACCGCGCCGCCCGCCACCGAGCACCAGGGCGGAGCGCGGAGCAGCCCGGCCGCGGCCAGGACGAAACCGGTGAGGATTGCCAGATTGGCGCCGGACACGGTCAGGAGATGCGTCATGCCGGTGGCCCGGAAGTCCTCGGCGGTGTCGGGAGGCAGCAGGGAGGTGTCACCGACGATCAGTGCCGGAAGCAGCCCGCGCTCCGGTTGCGGCAGCCCGGAAGAGGCGTCCCGCAGCCCCTCCCTCACCTGTCCGGCGAAGGCCTGGAACCGCCCCGGGGCGGCCACGTGCTCCGGGGGCCCGCGCACCAGGACCAGGGCCGCCGTCAGGGGGTCGTCCTCCACCCCGAGGAAGACCCCTCGCGCACGGAAGGCCTGCCCGGGCAGCAGGTCGCCCCAGCCCTCTCCGGAGGCCAGGACCACCACCGGTGCCCGTGAGGGCCGGGGCCCGGCCCCGAGCCGGACCCACGCGGTGCGGGAGCGCACCACCCACCCGGCCCGCCCCGGCCTGGGAGTGCCGGCCCTCGATGCCGGGTCGCCGGCCGCCACCGCCTGGAACTCCACCTCGCGTCCGTGCCGTGCGGCCTCCGCCGCCGCGCTCGCGGCCACGCGGTGCACGTGGACACCGGTCACCGCGGCCACCGTGGCCGCGCAGACCAGAGCCGCCACGGCGGTGAGTACGGCGGCCTCGGACGGAGGCCGTGACGCCGCGAACAGCACCACCGCCGCGCACCCGGCGATGCCGCCGCACACCCACGCCGCCCACGGGGGCGCCGCGAGAGCGCCCAGGGCGGCGAGCCACGCCGCCACCGCGGGCACGAGCAGTCGCAGGTCGGGGGGCCGTCCCAGCCCCAGGGCGTCGGTTCCGAGCCACGTCACCATGGCCGAGGCACCTCCGGGATGACGCGGGGCACACAGGACAGGTCCGGCACGGTCCTCACCCCACCGTCGCGTGGGGGGCGAGGTCGGCGAGCACCTTCTCGCCGATCCTGTCCACGTTGATCAGGTCGTCGACGCTGGAGAACGGCCCGTGGGCCTCCCGGTAGGCGAGGATGTTCTCCGCGATCACCGGCCCCACCCCGGGCAGGGTCTCCAGGAGCGCGGCATCGGCCCGGTTGACGTCGACCGGTGCCGCCCCACCCCCAGCCGCCGCGGCACCCGGCGGGCCGGTCCCGGAGGCTCCCGGGGGCAGGGGGACGCCCACCAGGAGCTGCTCGCCGTCGGCCAGCGCACGCGCCAGGTTGAGCAGGTCGAGATCGGCCTCCGGCAGGGCTCCGCCCGCCTCCTCCACGGCGTCGGCGACACGCGACCCGGGCGGCAGCGTGTACAGGCCCGGCTCCGCCACCTCACCGCCGACGTGCACGACCAGGTCGGCCTCGCCGTCGGCCGGCGCCGGACCGCCCGAGAGCTCGGCACCGGTGGCGTCGGTCCCGGCGGGGTCGGTCCCGGTGGTGTCGGTCCCGGCGGGGTCGCCGGGCGCGGAAGCGGCCTGGGCGACCATCTCCGGCGCCGGCACGGTGGTGGGCCGCCCGTGCAGCACCAGGACCGCCGCGACGGCCAGCACACCGACCACGATCAGGGTGAGTACCGAACGCCGGGACAGGGTCGCGTGGGGTGACCAGCGCTGTGAGAGGCGTTCGAGGAAGGCGTGCGGCGGCTCCGGGACGAACTCCGCGTACCCGGAGGGAGGACGCTCCGCGCGCCGGTGCCGTCCCCGCTCGCCGTCGGGCTCCGCCCACGGCCCGGCAACGTCCTCCCGGAGCGGGCCGGTCCTCCCGGTTCGGTCCCCGCGGAGCGGGTCCGGCCCCCCGGTCCCGCCAGGGCCGGGGTGCGGTGGGTCCGCAGCCCGTACCCGGCTCCCGCCCGGGGCGGAGGAGGGGGACGTCCGAACCGAACCGGCGCCTGCCCCGGCCGACCGCGGCGGGGGGCCTCCCCGTGGCAGGGACGTATTCCCGGCCCGGGCGGAGCGGGGCCCGCCACGAGCGCCGTCCGCGGACGGCGCCGCCCTCCCGCAGGCGGGCAGGGCCGGCGGCGCCGGGGCGACGGTCAGTGTGTCCTCGGGGGCCCTCTCCGGCCAGGCGTCCCAGGGCTCCCCAGGAGCGGTTCGCCGGTACACCGGTGGGCCTTCCGGCAGTGGAGCCCGCGGGCGGTACGGGACCTCGGAACCGGCCCCGCCCACGGCGTAGGGGGCACTCGGCAGAGGCGGGCCGCCGGCGGGCGGCGCCCCAGGCGGGGGAGCCCCGGGCACGGGAGCCGGGGCCCGTCCGGAGAACGCGGGGCGCGGGGGCGCCGAGGACACGGTCGGCAGGGGATCGAGGGGAGGTCGTGGGATCCGCGCCCGCAGCCTTCGCGCTGTGGGAGAGGAGTCCAGGGTGAGCGCCCGGAGCCGGGTCTGCTGGTCGGGCGCGGGACTGTGACGCCGGGGGTGGCGCTGAGCGGTCATACGACAACGTTAGGAAGCCGCGAACGCCCTGTCACCGGCCGGTTTCCACCTGTGGACAACTCGGCGGGCGGGGCCCGGAAACGACAGAACCGGCCCGGTGCGGACACCGGGCCGGTCCAAGCAGGTCTGCCCTGGAAGTGCTTCTCAGAAAGCTTTCGGGCCGGCGAGCGGCCGTCCTGGCCATCTCTCGCACGACGGTGCGCGGCGTTCGGTCCGGGGATGCCTCACGAGCGCGAAGGCGCGGGGAGAGGCAGCCCGGTGGACGCGAGCCCGAAAGGGCGCGAGAAGAGGACCTAGGCGGACTGAAGCTCGTGCAGGCGCTTGGCGATCGCGCTCTTGCGGTTCGCGGCCTGGTTCTTGTGGATGACGCCCTTGCTCTGGGCCTTGTCCAGCGCGCGCGAGGCGCCGCGCTGCGCGACGATGGCCTTCTCGACGTCCCCGGCCTCGGAAGCCTCACGGAACTTGCGGATGGCCGTCTTCAGCGAGGAGCGCACCGCCTGGTTGCGGACACGGGCCTTCTCGTTCTGCCGAATGCGCTTCTTCTGCGACTTGATGTTCGCCATGCGAAAACGTGCTCCAGTTACTCTGATGATCGCGTCGGTCGAACAAGCGGCTCAACTCGCGGGCAGCCGTTCCGCGAGAGGCCAGGGTGGGCGCCGACGCCGGGTGTGTGAGTCCACGGGGCTCGTATTGGAACGTGGAAGTCCGAGACACGGACTTCCATTATGCAGCACACCGCCACCACTTGCGCACGCAGGTCCCGTCCCGTACACGCGCAGACGGTCCGTGCCGCCCCGGATCCGCCTGCCCCGCCGGGGACCCGTACCTGCCCCAGGCGAGCCCCTCCGCCGGAGCGTGCGCCCTACGACAGCAGCCATCCGGCCGTGTACGCTGCCACGTCCCCCTCGCCGGTCTCGTCCGCGAGGTAGAACGCCACCCCGAGGGTCCTCCCCTCCGCGGGCTCCGCCTGTGTCAGGCCGAGCCGGACCCCGGCGAGCGCGGTCGCGGCCGACTCGTTGCCGACCCGCGGCCCCCACTCCCCACCGCTGTAGGTCGGCAGGCCGAAGCGCACCGCCACGTCCTCGCGCGTGCTCAGGGCGGCCAGCGACTCGGTCACCTGCCGCACCATGAACCCTCCGTACATCGCCTCCGCGGGCATCTCCGCGCCCACGCCCGGCAGCACGACCTCGTCGGCGTGTTCGGACATCCGGTCCAGGTAGCCCTTGGACCAGTACTTCTCCCCGCCGTCGGCGACGAACGAGGCGACCCGGCCGCCGGGCACCAGCTCCACGTGGTGCGCCTGCAGCGACAGCACGGGGTCCTCGCCCAGCTCCTCGCGCACCAGCTCCATGAGAGCGGGCATCGACGGGTCGTTGACCGTCACCGGCCGGATGTCCAGATGGGCCCCGGCGAACCCGTCGGCCGCCACCTCGGCGACGGCCGGGGCCAGGGCCTCACGCGCCTCGGCGCCGAACCGGTCGCGGATCAGCGACGACCCGTCCGCCTCGTGGCGCAGCCACGCCAGCGCCCGCACGTCCGGGTACTCCGCGCCCAGCCACGACAGCAGGGCCCCGGTGTCCTCGACCCGCTCCACCGAACCCTCGGCGTCGATGTCGCCCGCGTACACGTACACCGTGTCCACCCCGCCGGTGTCGAGCACCCGCGCCAGGTTCCCGGTGTCCTCCCAGGAGCCCACCCACGCGGCGTCGGCGCCCTGGGAGGCCGCCCACGGGGCAGGGTTCCCCGAGTACTGGTAGGCCAGCAGCGCCCCCGCGCCCACCAGGACCACCGCGACAGCGGCCAGCCCGGCGAACAGCCGTGTCAACAGCCACTTCACCCGATCGCTCCTCACACGCTCCGGCCGGGCCCGTGGCCCGTGCGTGAACGGCACGTTCCCGGTGCCAGGTCACATAATCTGGACACGAGACCCACACCCGTACCCCATACTGCCGCACGGACGGCGGTCGTCCAGGGGAGGGCGACCCCGTCGCCGTGGGAGGATTGACGATGCCGTGGGCCCACGCCGCGGCGGGGCGGTGACGCCGCAGGCGCACACGCGACCCGGACCCTAACCTGTGAACGGAGCACGGTGGCACAGCCGAACTGGACCGATCCCGCGCTGATCCGCAACTTCTGCATCATCGCGCACATCGACCATGGCAAGTCGACGCTGGCCGACCGGATGCTCCAGCTCACCGGAGTCGTCGAGGACCGCCAGATGCGCGCCCAGTACCTCGACCGCATGGACATCGAGCGCGAGCGCGGTATCACCATCAAGTCGCAGGCCGTGCGGATCCCGTTCACGGCGCTCGACGACAAGACGTACACGCTGGACCTCATCGACACCCCCGGGCACGTCGACTTCACCTACGAGGTCTCGCGTTCGCTCGCCGCCTGCGAGGGCGCGGTCCTGCTGGTGGACGCCGCACAGGGCATCGAGGCGCAGACCCTCGCCAACCTGTACATGGCGATGGAGAACGACCTCACCGTCATCCCCGTGCTCAACAAGATCGACCTCCCGGCCGCCCAGCCGGAGAAGTACGCGGAGGAGATCGCCGGCATCATCGGCTGCGAACCCTCCGACGTGCTCAGGGTCAGCGCGAAGACGGGGCAGGGCGTCGAGGAGCTCCTCAACGAGATCGTCAACCAGATCCCCGCGCCCGTCGGCGACGCGGACGCACCCGCCCGCGCGATGATCTTCGACTCGGTCTACGACACCTACCGCGGCGTCGTCACCTACGTCCGCGTGATCGACGGCAAGCTCAGCCCGCGCGAGCGCATCCAGATGATGTCGACCCGGGCCTCGCACGAGATCCTGGAGATCGGCGTCAGCTCGCCCGAGCCCACCAAGTCCGGCGGCCTGGGTGTGGGGGAGGTCGGTTACATCATCACCGGCGTCAAGGACGTGCGCCAGTCCAAGGTCGGCGACACCATCACCACCCTGAACAAACCGGCGACCGAGATGCTCGGCGGCTACCAGGAACCCAAACCCATGGTGTTCTCGGGCCTGTACCCGATCGAGGGCACCGACTACCCGGTGCTGCGCGACGCCCTGGAGAAGCTCCAGCTCAACGACGCCGCCCTGGCGTTCGAGCCGGAGACCTCCGCGGCGCTGGGCTTCGGCTTCCGCTGCGGGTTCCTCGGTCTGCTGCACCTGGAGATCACCCGGGCCCGCCTGGAGCGCGAGTTCAACCTCGACCTCATCTCCACGGCGCCCAACGTGGTCTACCGGGTGGAGATGGAGGACGGCCTTGAGCACGTCGTGACCAACCCCAGCGAGTTCCCGGTCGGCAAGATCGCCGCGATCTACGAGCCGATGGTCAAGGCGACGGTGCTCAGCCCCTCCGACCACATCGGCCAGATCATGGAGCTGTGCCAGGAGCGGCGCGGCGACCTCCAGGGCATGGACTACCTGTCCGAGGACCGCGTGGAGATGCGCTACACGCTGCCGATGGCCGAGATCGTGTTCGACTTCTTCGACCACCTCAAGTCGAGGACCAAGGGCTACGCGTCCCTGGACTACGAGCCCACCGGTGAGCAGCAGGCCGAGCTGGTCAAGGTCGACATCCTGCTCCAGGGCGAGGCCGTCGACGCGTTCTCCGCGATCGTGCACAAGGACAAGGCCTACACGTACGGCGTGGACATGACCAAGAAGCTGCGCGAGCTGATCCCGCGGCAGCAGTTCGAGGTGCCCATCCAGGCGGCCATCGGTGCGCGGGTGATCGCGCGTGAGAACATCCGCGCCATCCGCAAGGACGTGCTCGCCAAGTGCTACGGCGGCGACATCAGCCGTAAGCGCAAGCTGCTGGAGAAGCAGAAGGAGGGCAAGAAGCGGATGAAGATGGTCGGCCGGGTCGAGGTGCCCCAGGAGGCCTTCATCTCCGCTCTGTCCACCGACGGCGGCGGCGGCGAGGACAAGAAGAAGAAGTAGCTCCCGGGCCGGGCGGGCCCGGGGGACGGCGGAGGGGGTGCCCGGGAGGGGAC
>NZ_JBHXQY010000034.1:0-56187 GCF_042716955.1 Nocardiopsis sp. NPDC058631
GTTCTGCTTTGTCGTCAGCGGTCAGGTCCAGCGGCGCGAGTTTGGGTCCTGGTCGTACCATCACACAACTATATGGATATTTGAGACTCAGGACACTAGAACGCCTTCGGGGCGCCCTCGTGGAACCGTTTGCCGTTCACGGCCTCGGACACGCCGACCTTGTCCAGGTACGGGGTGATGCCGCCGGTGTGGAACGGCCATCCCGCACCGGTGAGCAGGCACAGGTCGATGTCGGCGGCCTCGGCCACGACACCCTCGTCCAGCATCAGCTGGACCTCCTGGGCCAGCGCGCGCAGCGCCCGGTCCAGGATCGCGCTCTCCTCGGACGGCTCGCCGCCGCCGGAGAACAGCTCCTTGACCTCGGGGTCGATGGTGAAGTCCGGAGCGAAGATGGCCGTCTTGCCCGCCTTGACGATCTCGGCCAGCTCGGCGGAGACCGCGAAGCGCTCGGGGAACGCCTCGTGCAGGGTCTCGGACACGTGCAGGGCGACCGCGGGGCCGACCAGCTGGAGCAGCAGGAGCGGCGACATCGGCAGGCCCAGGGGCGCGACCGCACGGTCGGCGACCTCGGGCTCGGTGCCCTCGCCCACGGCGGCCAGGACCTCGCCCATGAACAGGGTCAGCAGGCGGTTGACCACGAACGCCGGGGCGTCCTTGCACAGGACGGCGGTCTTCTTCAGCTTCCTGGCCGTGGCGAACGCCGTGGCCAGGGAGGAGTCGTCGGTCTTCTCACCGCGGACGATCTCCAGCAGCGGCAGGACGGCGACCGGGTTGAAGAAGTGGAAGCCCACGACCCGCTCGGGGTGCTGGAGCTTGGAGGCCATCTCGGTGATCGACAGCGACGAGGTGTTGGTCGCGAGGATCGCCTCGGGGGAGACCACGGCCTCCACCTCGGCGAACACCTGCTGCTTGACCTCCATGTTCTCGAACACGGCCTCGATGACGAAGTCGGCGTCCGCGAACGCGTCCTTGGTCAGCGAACCGCTGACCAGGGCCTTGAGGTGGTTGGCCTTGTCGTTGCCGACCCGCCCCTTCTTCAGGAGCTTGTCGATCTCGCCGTGGACGTAGGCGACGCCCTTGTCCAGCCGCGCCTGGTCCAGGTCGGTCATGACGACGGGGACGTCCAGGCGGCGGGCGAACAGCAGCGCCAGCTGCCCCGCCATCAGCCCGGCGCCGACGACACCGACCTTGGTCACCTTGCGGGCGAGCGACTTGTCCGGTGCCCCGGCGGGACGCTTGGCGCGCTTTTGCACCAGGTCGAACGCGTAGAGGCCGGCCTTGAGCTCGTCGCTCATGATGAGGTCGGCGAGCGCCTCGTCCTCGGCGGCGAAGCCCTCGTCACGTGTGCGGTTCCTGGCCTCGGCGACCAGCTCGACGGCGCGGGCCGGGGCCGGGGCGGCGCCGTGCAGCTTGCCCTCGACCGTGAAGCGGGACATGTTGACCGCGTTGTCCCAGGCCTCGCCCTTGTCGACCTCGGGGCGCTCGACGACGACGTCGCCCTTGAGGACCTTCGCGACCCAGCGCAGGGACTCCTCGACGAAGTCGGCGGGCTCGAAGATCGCGTCGGCGATGCCCATCTCGAAGGCCTGCGTGCCCTTGAGCATCTTGTTCTGGGCGAGCGGGTTGTCGATGATGACCTTGAGGGCCTTCTCGGCGCCGATCAGGTGGGGCAGCAGGTACGTGCCGCCCCAGCCGGGTACCAGGCCGAGGAAGGTCTCGGGCAGGGCCAGGGCCGGGACGCCCGAGGAGATGGTGCGGTACGTGCAGTGCAGCGCCACCTCGACGCCGCCGCCCATGGCAGCGCCGTTGACCAGGGCGAAGGTCGGCACGTCCAGCTCGCCGAGCTTGCGGAACACGTCGTGTCCGAGCTTGCCGATGGCCAGCGCCTGCTCGCGGGTTCGGATCGCCGGGACACCGGTCAGGTCCGCGCCGACGGCGAAGATGAACGGCTTGCCGGTGACGGCCACGGCCACGATGTCGGTGCGCGCCCTGGCGGCCTCGATCGCGGCGTCCAGGCTGAGCAGGCCGCCGGGGCCGAAGGTGTTGGGCTTGGTGTGGTCGTGCCCGTTGTCCAGGGTGATCAGGACCGCGGTGCCCGCACCGTGGGGGAGCTCGATGTCACGGGCGATCGCGCTGGTGACGACCTCGTCCTTGAACAGCTCCCGTGCTTCCTCGATCGCGGTGCTCACTTGCCCCCCTCGTAGTTGGTGTTCTCCCACAGGATGGTCCCGCCCATGCCGAGGCCCACGCACATGGTGGTGAGGCCGTAGCGGACGTCGGGACGCTCGGCGAACTGGCGCGCGAGCTGCATCATCAGGCGCACACCGGACGAGGCGAGCGGGTGGCCGAGGGCGATGGCGCCGCCCCACGGGTTGACGCGGGCGTCGTCGTCGGCGAGGCCGAAGTGTTCGAGGAAGGCGAGCACCTGGACGGCGAAGGCCTCGTTGATCTCGATGAGGCCGACGTCGTCGATCGTGATGCCCTGGCGGGCGAACAGCTTCTCGGTGGCCGGGACTGGGCCGACACCCATGACCTCGGGTTCGACACCCGTGAAGGAGAAGTCGACCAGGCGCATCCTGGCGTCGAGGCCGAGCTCCTCGGCAACGTCCTCGGCGGCCAGGAGTGCGCCGGTGGCACCGTCGTTGAGGCCCGCGGCGTTGCCGGGGGTCACGTTGCCGTGCGAGCGGAACGGGGTTTTGAGGCCGGCGAGCGACTCCATGGTCGTGCCGGGGCGCGGCGGCTCGTCCTGGGTGGCCAGGCCGTAGCCCTTCTCCAGGGAGCGGACCAGCATCTCGACCAGGTCGGGCTGGATCTTGCCGTCGGCGTAGGCCTTGGCGACCTTCTCCTGGCTGCGCACGGCGTAGGCGTCGGCGCGCTCCTTGGTGATGCTCGGGAACCGGTCGTGCAGGTTCTCGGCGGTGTTGCCCATGACCAGCGCGGACGGGTCGACCAGCTTCTCGGAGACGATCCGCGGGTTGGGGTCGACCCCCTCACCCATGGGGTGGCGGCCCATGTGCTCCACGCCGCCCGCGATCACCACGTCGTAGGCGCCGAAGGCGATGCCCGCGCCGGAGGTCGTGACGGCGGTGAGCGCTCCGGCGCACATGCGGTCGACGGAGTAGCCGGGGACGCTGCGCGGCAGCCCGGCGAGGATCGCGGCGGTGCGCCCGAGCGTGAGGCCCTGGTCGCCGATCTGGGTGGTGGCGGCGATGGCGACCTCGTCGACGCGCTCCGGCGGCAGGCCGGGGTTGCGGCGCATCAGTTCGCGGATGACGCGGACGACCATGTCGTCGGCGCGCGTCTCGGCGTAGAGGCCCTTGCCTGACTTGCCGAACGGGGTGCGGACCCCGTCGACAAACACGACATCGCGGGCAGTTCGCGGCACGATGGGCCCTCCTTCTCCAGGGGTGAGTGGACTTGTTGCGCCCATGCTACTCGTCAGTAACAAATTGTGCGAGCGGCGGGGCCGACGACTTCGCAAAGCCGGAGAACCGGGGCCGTTCCATGACCATCGATGGTTGTCACCGTCCCCGTGACGCGCTTGGCTTGGTGCGGATTCGCAACAGACCGACACATCGGGGGTAGAACGTGGCAAGTAGTGACGGGCGGGGCCCAGGGCACACGGCGATGCTCCGCGCCGCCCCCAAGGCGCCCGTGCGCCGGCTGTGGGAGCACGCCCGGCCCCACGGGCGCGTGCTCCTCCTCGGCGGAGGGCTCGGCTTCCTCGGGGGCATGACCAGTCTGGCGCAGCCGCTCATGGCCAAGTACGTCATCGACGCGCTCGGCGCGGGCGGTTCCATCCTCGGCCCGGTCCTCGCCCTGACCGGCGTCATCGTCGGCGGCGCGGTGGTCGGCGCGATCGGCGCCTTCCTCCTGGAGCGCACCGGCCAGAGCGTGGTCCTCGGCGTGCGGCGCAACCTGGTCGCCAGCCTGGTCCGGCTGCGCGTCGCCGAGGTCGACCGGCTCAAGCCCGGCGACCTCGTCGCCCGCCTGACCGCCGACACCACCCTGCTGCGCACCGTCGCCACCAGCGGCATCACCAACCTCTTCACCAGCAGCGTGCTCCTGGTGGGCGGCGTCGTGGTCATGGCCGTGCTCGACCTGACGCTGTTCCTGGTCGCCGCCGGGATGATCGTCGTGGTCGGACTGCTCATGGGCGTGGTCCTGCCGCGGATCGGCGCCGCGACCAGGGCCGCCCAGGTGGCGCTCGGGGAGATGGGCTCCCACCTGGAACGTGTCTTCGGAGCGTTTCGCACCGTGAAGGCGTCCTCCGCCGAGGACGCCGAGATCGCCCGCCTGGACACCGCCGCCGTCGAGTCCTGGCGCAAGGGGGTGGCGGTCGCCGGGTGGACCGCCGTCTCGGGGACCGCGACCTGGCTGGCGGTCAACGTCGCCTTCCTGACGGTCCTCGCCGTGGGCGGAGGGCTCGTCGCGGCCGGGAACCTGCCCGTCTCCTCGCTCATCGCCTTCCTGCTGCTCCTCTTCTACCTGATGGAGCCGATCAGCACCCTGGTCCAGTCGCTGACCGAGCTCCAGACCGGTCTGGCGGCTGTCCGCCGTATCGACGAGGTCTCCGACCTGGAACAGGAGGACACCAGCACCGGTTCGGCCCCGGCCGTCGCGCCCGACCGCCCCGCGTCGGTCTCCTTCGAGAACGTGACCTTCCGCTACGGCCCGGACCTGCCCCTGATCCACCACGGAGTGGACTTCGAGGCCGCGGGAGCCGGGCTCACCGCCCTGGTCGGGCCCTCCGGCGCGGGTAAGACCACCGTCTTCTCCCTGGTGGAGAGGTTCTACGACGCCACATCGGGGACCGTCCTGCTGGACGGGACCGACGTGCGCGACTGGCCACTGGACGCGCTGCGCGCGCACATCGGCTACGTCGAACAGGACGCCCCCGTCCTGGACGGCACCCTGCGGGAGAACCTGCTCATGGCCGCGCCGCACGCCACGGGGGACGACGTCGCCGAGATCGTGCGGCGCGCGCGCCTGACCGAGCTCGTCTCCCGCCTGCCCGACGGGCTGGACAGCGCCATCGGCCACCGCGGCGTGACCATCTCCGGAGGCGAGCGCCAGCGGGTGGCGATCGCCAGGGCCCTGCTCCGGCGTCCCCGGCTGCTGCTGATGGACGAGGCCACGTCACAGCTGGACGCGGCCAACGAGAGCGCCCTCAAGGAGGTCATGCTGGAGGCCGCGCGGACCACCAACGTCATCGTGGTGGCGCACCGCCTGTCCACGGTGACCAGCGCCGACCGGATCGTGGTCATGGACACCGGGCGGGTGCGCGCCGTGGGCACCCACGAGGAGCTGGTCGCGGCCGACGGGCTCTACCGCGGCCTCGCCGCGGGACAGCTGCTCACCGGTGGGAACCCCGAGGCGCAGAGCACCGCCGAGGTGGCCTGAGGGCCGGTGCCCGCGGGGAGGGCCGCGGACACGCGTCGGGGCCGGGGGTCACGCACCCCCGGCCCCGTGCCACGCCGCCCTCAGAGCAGTGTGTTGGCCTCGCGGTAGCGCCCGGCCGCGTTGTAGGCCCCCGCCAGGTCGCGGCGCAGGCGCAGGGTCAGACGCCGCACCTCCGGGTCACCGGAGGAGTTCAGCGCCACCCGGTAGGCCTCGCGCAGGGTCTCCACCGCCTCGTCGGTGCGGCCCGCCTGCGTGTGGGCGCGGCCCAGGCGGTGGTGGACCGCCAGGGTGTCCAGGTGGCCCTTGCCCAGACGGCGGCGCCGCGCGGCCAGGGCCATGCGCAGCTGGTTGATCGCCTCGTCGTAGCGCCCGGCCATGCTGTGCGCGGCGCTCAGCCCCAGCCGCAGCTCCTCGCGCCGCTCGGTGGAGGCCACGTCCTCGATGGCCCGCTGGTAGTGCGCGACGGCCGCGTCCAGGCGGCCGCTGCGCCGGTAGCAGACGGCCAGGCGCATGCGCGCCTCCACGGTGTCCTCGTCCGCGGCGCCGAACTGGCGTTCCCGCTCGCGCAACAGCAGCTCCCACTGCCCGGAGGCATCGGCCGGGCGCCCCGCGTCCTCGTAGGCCCAGGCCAGGTTCTCCCGGATGATCTCGGTGCGCGGGTGCTCCTCACCGAAGACCTCGACGGCCTCGGAGAGCGCCAGCTCGAACTGCTGGACCGCCGCCTGGCGGCGCCCCATCTGCGCGTACTTGGTCGCGAGGTTGTTGCGTGCGGTGATCGTGTCGGGGTGCTCGGTGCCCAGCCGCTCCACGAGGGAGCGCAGGGTCCGCTCCAGGGAGGCGGCCCGCATGCCCGACGTGGGGGCGGGAGCCCCGTCCGCGTCGGCCTCGACCCGCTCATCCGCGAGGGACAGCGTCTCGATGCCTCCCACGGAGACCGGAGTGGGGCTGGGCAGGGAGACCTCGGCCGATCGCGCCACAGGCTGTTCCTCGCGTGTCGGTAGGGCGTCGGCGGTATCAGCGGACCGTGTCCTGGTCGCACCCGTCAACCCGGTCTCGCGCAGCAACGCACGCCAGAACGACAGCAGACTCACCACATTTCCCTGATCGCGCACCGCGGCCTCGCGGCCGACGGTCGTCACACCCGTAAGAAGTCGAGGAGCCCTGATATTCCAGGGCACGTTTCTATAACTTAATCGGACAGGGGGCTATGGAACAGGCATCAAACGCCCTTGAGGGACAGTGACTTTCATCACGCTTGGATTGATTAGGTGAGAAGCGGGTAAACGTCAGCTTTCCTCAGCAAGCCGCAAAGCTGTGGCCAGGGGCTCCGCGGTCAGTCCCACCTGCCACTCGCGGGCCCCGCGCTCACGCAGGAAAGCGCCCACGGCGTCGGGGTCCACGGCCTTCGGCGGCGCCCACGCGAGCCGGCGCACCGCGTCCGGCAGCAGAAGGTTCTCCGTCGGCATCACGATGTCCTCGGCGATACCCGTGACCGTGGCGCGGACGGCCTCCAGCCGCCGAGCCGCCTCCGGGGCCCGGTCCGCCCAGCGGTTCACCGGCGGCGGTCCGTCACCCGGCGCGTTGGGCCGGGGCAGGTCGGTCTGCGCCATGTCACGGGCACGGTCGATCGCCTTGATCCACGTCGTCAGGTAGCGCCGCGCCAGCTTGATCCCGAACTGTCGGATCTTCGCCAGGTCGGTGGTGGAGCGGGGCATGGTCGTCGCCGCCTCCACGATCGCCGCGTCCGGGAGCACCCGCCCCGGCGAGATGTCCCGCTCCTGGGCGATGCGGTCGCGTTCGTACCAGAGCTCGCGCACGGCGGCCAGCGCACGCTGGTTGCGCACCCTGTGGATGCCCGACGTGCGACGCCAGGGGTCGGTGCGCGGCTCCTTGGGCGGCGCCGACAGGACCGCGGTGAACTCCTCGCGGGCCCAACCGATCTTGCCGGTCTCCTCCAGTTCGACCTCCAGGGAGTCGCGGAGTTCGATGAGGATCTCCACGTCCAGTGCCGCGTACCGCAGCCAGTCCTTCGGGAGGGGACGCTGCGACCAGTCCACCGCCGAGTGCTCCTTGGCGAGCCGGATGTCGAGCATCCGCTCCACCATGAAACCCAGGCCGACCCGCGGGTAGCCCAGGAGCCGCCCCGCCAGCTCGGTGTCGAACAGCTGCTTGGGGCGGAGGTTGATCTCGGACAGGCACGGCAGGTCCTGGTGGGCGGCGTGCAGCACCACCTCGGTCTCTCCCACCGCCGCGTTGAGATCGCTCAGGTCCGGGCACGCGATGGGGTCGACCAGTGCCGACCCCGCCCCGTTGCGCCGCAGTTGGACCAGGTACGCCCGCTGCCCGTACCGGTACCCGGAGGCGCGCTCGGCGTCCACCGCCACGGGTCCCGTGCCCGCGGAGAGCGCCGCGACCACACCTGCCAGGGCTTCGGCGTCGGCGGTGACCTCGGGCAGGCCCTCACGGGGCTCCCGCAGCAGGGGCGCCCTCTCAGCGTCGTCGTCGCCTGGTTCGCGGGGTTCTGTCTTGGAGTTCAACGCGTTCGCCACACCACTACGGTATGCGCTGTCGCCACCGGACGTGGAAATCGGGTGGTCTCCGTACGGCCCGAAACCCCGCCCGGCACCGTCGGCGCGCCCGACCCCGTCCCCTCACCGCACCCGGTCGGCGCGGGCACGGAGAAGGGCCGCCGGGGGGCGCGTTCCCGCCCCGGCGGCCTCCGCCTGCGGACTCAGGGCCGCGGGCGCTGGCGGGCGATGTCCGCGACGTCCAGCGGGGGCAGCCCCGCCGCGGACGCGAGCAGGGCCGTCCACGCGTTGGCGTGCACGGAGAGGTCGTCGGACTCCGGGGTCCACGAGGCGCGCATCTCGACCTCGGTGGTGGCCCCCTGGTCCGCCTTGGTGCCGAAACCCTCGGTGGTGGCCCGGGTGACGGTGCCGCTCAGCGTGTGGTGCGTGGCCTCGGTGGCCTCCAGGGCGTCGGTGAGCCAGCTCCACGCGACCGGTCCGAGCAGCGGATCGGTCGCGATGTCCGACTCCAGTTCGGAGTTGACCTGGCAGACCACACGGAAGGGGCCGGGCCAGTCGCGGGTGTTCTCGGGGTCGTACAGCACGATGAGACGGCCCCAGGCGATCTCCTCGCCGTCCACCGTCACCTCGGCGGACACGGCTGCGGAGTGGGGGGCCAACCGCTGGGGGGCGGGAATCTCCCCGACGGTGATCTCGGGGCGGTGGAGGGGTGAGTGCAGGGCCTCGACCGCTCGCCGGAACGTCTCATGCGCGTCCTCGGCGCTACCGACATCGGGCATGGTGGAAACGTCAGCCTTCGTTCTGTGGTGAACACACACCGGCGGGTGTCGTCTGAACGTGCTCCGCCGTCCCGCCACGGGCAGGAGGAGGGGCACGCACCCGACCGTGGCACGAGTCACCGGCCGGGAGTCGGAGTTGGAGCGGCGTGTCGGTGTTTTGTGATGATCTTGGGACCGGTTCGCCTTCCACAGCGTCGGTTCGGGACCTTCGTCCGCCCCGGACCCCCCTCGGTCCACCCCGCTTGGGCGATCCGAGTGAGAGCACCGGGGCGGGCATGGCACGATCGAGGGGTGACGCTGCAAGAATCTCCTTTCCTCCGTGCCTGCCGACGCCTTCCCGTGAGCCACACACCGGTGTGGTTCATGCGCCAGGCCGGGCGCTCCCTGCCCGAGTACCGACGGGTGCGCGCCGACGTGCCGATGCTTGAGGCGTGCGCGCGCCCAGACATGATCACCGAGATCACGATGCAACCGGTGCGCCGGTACGACGTCGACGCCGCGATCTTCTTCAGCGACATCGTCGTCCCGCTCAAGGCCATCGGTATCGACCTCGACATCAAGCCCGGGGTCGGCCCCGTGGTCGCCGACCCGATCCGTGAGGCGGCCGGGATCAAGCGGCTCCGCGAGATCGAGCCCGACGATCTGACCTACGTGACCGAGGCGGTCGGCCAGCTCCTCGGCGAGCTGGGCGACAAGCCGCTCATCGGCTTCGCGGGCGCCCCGTTCACCCTGGCCTCGTACCTCATCGAGGGCGGCCCGTCGAAGAACCACGAGCACACCAAGGCGCTCATGTACGGCGAGCCCGAGCTGTGGGACGAGCTGATGCGCCGCCTGGCCACCATCACGCTGGGCTTCCTGCGCACCCAGATCGAAGCGGGCGCCAGTGCCGTCCAGCTCTTCGACTCCTGGGTCGGCGCGCTCAGCGCCGAGGACTACCGCACCTCCGTGCTTCCGTACACCTCGTGGATCTTCGGCCAGCTCAGCGAGTACGAGGTGCCGCGCATCCACTTCGGCGTGGGCACCGGCGAGCTGCTCGGTCTGCTCGGCGAGGCGGGGGCCGACGTCGTGGGCGTGGACTGGCGGGTGCCGCTCGACAAGGCCGCCCAGCGCGTCCGCCCCGGTACCGCGCTCCAGGGCAACCTGGACCCGGCGACCCTGTTCGCGCCGTGGGAGGTCGTCGCCGAGCGCACCCGCGACATCCTCTCCCGAGGGCGCGCCGCCGAGGGCCACGTCTTCAACCTGGGGCACGGCGTGCTGCCGAGCACCGACCCGGACGTGCTCCAGCGCCTCACGGCGTTCGTGCACGAGGAGACCGCCGACCGGTAGGCGCCCTCCGGGGGTCCGCTCCGAGCACCGGGGACCACGACACGCATCGGCGGCGCCCGCCCCGCAGGGGAACGGGCGCCGCCGCGCTTGGTCAGCCCTCGGACCTCCCGTCGACGTCCGCCGCGTCGGGGACGTCCGCCTTGTCCTTGTCCCCGGAGGTCCCGCCGGCCACGGGCGGCGCGTCCCCGCCGGCCGGGCGCCGAGCGGCAGCGGTGCGTCCGCGCCCCGTCCGGACCTTGCGCCCGGGGGCCGCGCCGCGCCGGCGCGAGCGGTACCACCACAGCGGGCCGGCTCCCAGTACGGCGGCCACGACCAGGAACGGCAGCAGCCAGCCCACGGCCACGGCGATGCCCCCGACCAGGGAGGCCAGTGCGCGCCAACCGCGCTCCAACCCGCCGAGGAAGCCGATGCCCTCCTCCGCGGGCTCCTCCAGATAGGTCTGCGGCGGGGTCAGCCGAAGGTTCACCGTCGAGTACGTGGTCTGGTTCGTCAGCGTCTCCAGGCGTGCCTGGAAGGCCTCCAGCTCCGATTGCCGGGTCTGGATCTCGCTCTCCACCCGCAGCAGGTCGTCGACGTCCCGGGCCTCCTCCAGGTAGCCGCGCAGCGTCTCCAGGGAAGCCTCGGACGACTCGATGCGGCTCTCGACGTCCGCCACCTCCTCGGTGACGTCCTCCACGGAGCGCTCCAGGTGCGACTGCTCACCCAGCCCGGCCAGGGCCTCCAACGCCCCCTCGTAGCCGCCGTTGGGCACACGCAGCGTCAGGTGGCCCTCAGGGGCGCCGCCGGAGGGGGTGGAGAGAGTCTCCGAGGCGATGTATCCGCCCGCCTCGATCGTGAGCTCCTTGGCCAGATCGGAGGCCTCCGGTACGTCGTCCACCCGTACGGTCAGGTCGGCGGTGTGGACGAGGTCGCGTTCGCCCACCTCCACGTCGGCGCCGACCGCGGAGGGGGTGCCCTCCCGCTCCGCGGCCCCGTCGCCCTCGGCGCTCCCGGCGTGTTCCTCGGACACGGCCGGAGCGTCCTCGGCGGCCCCGCCCGAGAAACTGCCGGCACCGGTGGACTGGGCGGCCCCGCAGGCCGTGAGGAGGAGGGCCGCCAGACCCACGGAGAACGCTGCCCCGACGACACGCCGCGTCGGGGGGACCGCTGAAGTAGCCATGCCCCTTCGACGCCTCCCGGTCGGTGCCCGTTGCGGGCCTTTGGTAACGACCCCGCAACAGGGGCGGAGGGGCGGGCCGCTCCGGCCTTTCCGCCCGACGCCGTCCGACGCCGCCCGCGCCCCCGCATCCGAAGGGGGACCGATGTCACCGTGGGTCAGAAGGGACGGCGGAGCACTGTGACCCGCGCCATCTGGGAAGCTGGAGACATGCCTGAAGCACCGCACGTCGTCGTGGTCGGTGGCGGGGTCTCCGGACTCACCGCCGCGCACCGCCTCCGTGGTCTCGGCGCCACCGTCACCGTGGTCGAGTCCGCCGACCGCCCCGGGGGGAAGCTGCGCGCCTCCCCGGTGGCCGGCGTGCCCATGGACGCGGGCGCGGAGGCGGTCCTCGCCCGCCGCCCCGAGGCCCTCGACCTGTTCTCCGAACTGGGACTGGACGACCGGGTGGTGCACCCCGGCCCCGGCGCCGCCGCCGTCTACAGCCGTGGACGGGTGAGGCCCCTGCCCAAGGGGCAGCTCATGGGCGTGCCCGGGGACCTGCGCGCCCTCGCGCGCAGCGGGGTGCTCTCGTGGACCGGGACCCTGCGCGCCGGACTCGACCTGGTGCGCCCGCGCACGCCCGTGGGCGGTGACGTGTCCGTCGCCGCCTACGTCGGCACCCGGATGGGCCCCGAAGTCGTCGACCGCCTCGTCGAACCCCTCCTGGGCGGCGTGTACGCGGGCCGCGCCGACCGCCTCTCCCTGGACTCCACCCTGCCGCAGATCGCGCCGATGGCCCGCCGCGACCGCTCCCTGATGCGCGCGGTGCACACCAGCCTCCGCGGTCGAGGCGCGGCTCCCACCAAGCCCGGGCCGGTGTTCGCGTCCTTGCGCGGGGGCGTCGCCGAGCTCGTCGGCGCGCTCGCCGAGCGCCACGCCGCCGACCTGAGGACGGGAACCCGGACCGCGTCCCTCGAACGCCTCCCCGAGGGCTGGAGGGTGCACCTGGACGACGGCGAGCGGATCACCTGCGACGGCGTCCTCCTGGCCTGCCCCGCTCCGGAGGCCGCCCGCCTGCTCGCCGGGCACGCGCCCGGCGCCGCGCGCGACCTGGGCGCGGTGCGGTACGCCGACATGGCGCTCGTGACCCTCGTCCTGCCCGCGGCAGCCTTCCCCCGGCCGCTGACCGGCACAGGGTTCCTGGTCCCGGCGGGGGAGGGACTCACCGTCAAGGCGGCCACCTTCTCCAGCAACAAGTGGCCCTGGCTGGCCGAGGCCCTGGCCGAGGCCAACCCCGGCGACGACCTGGTCGCCGTGCGCTGCTCCATCGGCCGGTTCGGCGACGACGCCGTCCTGGAACGCTCCGACGAGGAGCTGGAGACCGCCGCGCGCGAGGACCTCGCCCGGGTCACCGGTATGACCGGCCGCCCCGTGGAGAGCCGGGTCACCCGGTGGAACGGGGGCCTGCCCCAGTACGCCGTCGGCCACGCCGACCTCGTCACGCGCGTCCGCACCGACGTGCACCGGATCCGAGGACTGGGGGTGTGCGGCGCGGTCTACGGCGGCGTGGGCATCCCCGCCTGCATCGCGGACGCCGACCAGCAGGCCGAACGCCTGCTCGGCGCCCTCTCGACCAACGGCCACGGCGGCGGCCGAGACGCCGCCGGAACGAACCAGCAAGGAGTCAACCCGTGACGGGCCAGCAGAACGAAGCCGTCGGCCAGGACGGCACCGACCTCAACAAGCTCATCCGCTACACCATGTGGTCGGTCTTCAAGATCGACCGCCTCGACGGCGTCGACCGGGGCGCGGCCGCGGACGAGCTGCGGACGCTCCTGGACAAGGCCGCCGAGGGCGGCGTCACCACCCGGGGCGCCTACGACGTGCAGGGCTTCCGGGCCGACGCCGACATCATGTTCTGGTGGGTGGCGGACACCCCCGAGCGGCTCCAGGACGTCTACGCGGCGTTCCGCCGCACCGAGGTCGGCCGCGTCGCCACCCCGGTGTGGTCGGTCATGGGCCTGCACCGCCCGGCCGAGTTCAACCGGGGGCACGTCCCCGCCTTCCTGGCGGGGGAGGAGCCGCGCGACAACATCTGCGTGTACCCGTTCGTGCGCTCCTACGAGTGGTACCTGCTGCCGGACGACGAGCGCCGCGCGATGCTCGCCGAGCACGGCCGCATGGCGGCCCCCTACCCGGACGTGCGCGCCAACACGGTGTCCTCGTTCGGCCTCAACGACTACGAGTGGCTGCTCGCGTTCGAGGCCGACGAGCTGTACCGCATCGTGGACCTGATGCGCCACCTCCGCGGTGCCAAGGCGCGTCTGCACACCCGCGAGGAACTGCCGTTCTACACGGGTCGCCGCAAGAGCGTCGCCGAGCTGGTCGACGCCCTGCCCTAGGGCGGTCCGGGGGAGGGCCCCGGACGCGGAACACGGAGCGCCCCCGCCGCAGGTTCGTCCTGCGGCGGGGGCGCTCCGCTCGTGTGCCGGCCTCAGTCCCGAGCGGCGGAGGACCTCCGCGTGGCCAGGACGTAGAAGGGGATGGTCACGATGAAGCCCAGGACGGCGGCGCTCATCAGGTAGATGAGCGACTGCCCGGCGGGCAGCCCCAGGCCCCAGGCGGCCATCAGGGCGACACCGAAGCCGAGGACGCCCAGGACCGCGTAGGCCTTGCGCCCGCGGGGCTTGGGGTACTCCATGCGGCTCACCATCAGCCAGGAGATGAGCAGCACCGTCGCCACGCCCGCGAGGAGCGGGGGGTCGAGCAGGACCACCGTCACCACGGCCATCGCGCCGAACGGACAGGGCAGACCGGTGAAGTAGCGCGTTCCCGGTGCCTGGCAGGAGAACCGGGCCAGCCGCACGATGACCGCGAGCAGCACCGCGCCGCCGGCCGCCACGGGCAGCAGGCCGGCGTCCCCGGCCTGCATCCCCCACACGACGAAGAAGAACGCCGGGGCGAACCCGAAGCTGATCACGTCGGCGAGGTTGTCCAGTTCGGCCCCCATGCCGCTGCCGCCCAGCTTGCGGGCGACCCGGCCGTCCAACACGTCCAGCGCGGCGGCGACCATCAGCAGGCCCACGACCGTGGCCATGGCGGTACGCGGCAGCGGGCCGACCGCTCCGGCAGCCGCGTGGGCGGTCTGGGCGACGACCAGCGCCCACACGGCCAGGAAGCCGCACAGGGCGTTGCCCAGGGTCAGGTAGTCGGCCACGCCCAGGCGGAGCAGGGGGGCGGCCTCGGCGGTGCCCGCGTGCCCTTCGACCGCGGCCACGCCCTCCGCGCTGTCAGCCTGCGTCAAGACGGGTTTCTCCGGAGCGGACCTTCTGGCCGATCTCCACCGCCGGGGTGATCCCGGCCGGAAGGTAGACGTCGACCCGGGACCCGAACCGGATGAGACCGATCCTCTCGCCTTGTTCGACCTTCTGCCCCGCAGCGAGATACGGGACGATACGCCTGACCATCGCGCCGGCGATTTGAACGACCGTGATCTGACCGATCTCGGTTTCAAGGGTCCAGATGACGCGCTCATTACGCTCGCTGTCCTTGTCGAATGCGGGGCGGAAGCCCCCGGGGCGGTGCTCGACACCGGTCACCACACCGGCGAGAGGTGCACGGTTGACGTGCACGTTGAGGGGGTTCATGAACACCGCGACCCTGGTTCGCCCGTCGGGCTGGAGGTCGAGGCTCTGTACGACGCCGTCGGCCGCGGACAGCACCCGCCCGGTCGCCGGGCCCCGCTCGGGGTCACGGAAGAACCAGGTCATCCCCGCCGCGAGGGCGACCACCGGGACCGCGAGAGCCGTGCGCGCGCGGGAGCCCCGGGCCGCCAGCGCGGCGGCCCCGGCGGCTCCCAGGGCGGGCAGCAGCCAGGGGGCGGACCCCTGGGCCATACCGAACCGGGGGCGTGCGGGAGGGCGGTGGGAGACGGATGAGGAAGGTGAGTCGTCGGTCATCGAGCGCTTTCGTTGCGGGTCGGTCGGTTCGCCCGCACATCGGTTGCCGCTGTGAGGGGTCGGCCCGGGGTCTGCGGGCCGGCTGGTACGCGAAGGGCCCGGTTGGTCCCGGCCTTCGCGCCGCGCCTCGCGGGCGGCCGAGGGGCCGCCCGTTGACGCGCTGGATGCGATTATCCCCGATCCCGTCGTGGGTGGGTCGCGGCGCACGATCATACGCGCGTCGGCTGGTCCGGACCACGCGTCCGGACCCGGGCGGGCGGTTCAGTCCGTCGGTTCGAGGGTGAGCGCGACGGAGTTGATGCAGTACCGGGCGTCGGTCGGGGTGGCGTAGCCCTCCCCGCGGAAGACGTGGCCGAGGTGGGAGTCGCAGGTGGCGCACCGGACCTCGGTCCGCACCGTCCCCAGGGACGCGTCCTCGTGCAGGGTGACGGCGTCGGAGTCGGCCGGGTCGAAGAAGCTGGGCCAGCCGCAGTGGGAGTCGAACTTCTCATCGGAGCGGAAGAGTTCGGCTCCGCAACCCCGGCAGCGGTAGACACCGCTGGTTTTGGTGTCGACGTAGGCGCCGGTCCAGGCGCGCTCGGTGGCGGACTGGCGGAGCACGGCGTACTCCTGGGCGTTGAGCCGGTCGCGCCATTCCTGGTCGGTCTGGGGAAGTCGTGCGGTCCCGTCGCCGGTCTGCGGGTCCTGGTCCGGTGAGTCAGCCATGTGACGACGCTACCCCGAATCGTGTCCTGGTGCCGCCTCGGCGTTCTCCGGGGCATCGCGCCGTTCGTTCGGGTAGATCATTCCTCATGGCTAGATACCTCTAACTTCACCTTTCGCGACGTTCGGTAGTCAACGCGACGGGTACGGCATTCGGCAGGGTCGGTGGTCGTACGGTACATGTGAGGCGGGTGACATGGCGGTTGCAACGCAACAGGTACTCGGAGTCAACAGACGGCCGCTGCGTGTTGGCAGGATTCGATACGGACTGTGGTGGCTGGAGCAGACCACCTCGGGGGTACGGGGGCGGGCGCGGACCGTCACCGGTGGCACGGCAGCCGCGGGCCGCGAACTGCTGTGGGCCACGGAGCTGAGTCTTCGCACCATGACGAGGCAGGCCGAGCTGGCCAGGCCCGAGCCCTGGAGCGATCGCAAGCTGCTGGTGTCCGCCACGGTGCTCGCGGTGGGCGCCGTCGTCGTGGCCACGGTCCTGGGGATCGGTGTGGCCCGGTGGGCGATGACCGAGTCGAACTCCCTGCTCTTCGCAGCCGCCGGGGCCCTGGCGGTGGGACTCGTCTTCCTGCCGCTGGCGTACCTGGTGTTCGCCTCCAAGCGGGGCTGTCGCTGAGCCGGGTCCAAGGGAGGGGTGCCGGGAGCGGCACCCCTCCTGCCGTGCCCGGGCCGGGGCGGTCGCGCGTGGCCGAGCCGCGGCGGAGCGCCCCGGAACCGCGGCGGGCGGCCCCGGGGCGGGTTCAGGCGTCGAAGTCGTACTGGAGCACGTACGCCGAGCCGTCCATCGTGATCTCGTTGAACTCCACGGGTCGGTGCTCGGAGGTGAGCGCGGTCCGGGCCACCTCCAGCACCGGTGTCCCGGGTGAGAGCCTCAGCTCCGCGCTCTCCTCAGGGGTGGGCATGCGCACCCGGATCTCCTCGGTGAAGTGGGCGGGAGCCTGCCCCAGTTCGGCCAGGCGCGCGTAGATCCCGCCGGGCCCGCTGTCGTGCTCACGCACGCGCCGAGCCGCGGCGGATTCCACCAGGACCGTCAGGGGAAGGTAGGAGACCGCGCGCTGGACCGGCCTGCCCTCCACGAGGTAGCGGCGCGAGCGCCGGAGCACCCCGCCGCCCTCCGCGAGTTGCAGCGCGCGGGCCACGTGCTCCTCGGCCACGGTCTCGTCCACGCACAGGTCGTCCACCTCGTATCCCCGCTCCTCGCCCTCGGTCTGCCAGATCGCCCGCCCGTGGCCCCACAGCTCCTTGGACAGGCGGCGGGCGCCGTGTCTGCGTACCGGCCGGAACGCGCGGACGTAGATACCGGAGCCGCGCACGGCCACGGCCAGGCCCTCGTTGATCAGCACGGAGAGCGCCTGCCGGGCCGTGGCCCGCGCGACGCGGTGACGCTCCATGAGGGCGTTCTCCCCGGGAAGGCGGTCGCCGTCGGCGTACCGTCCTGAGCGGATCTGTCCGCGCAGTTCCTCGGCTATCTCCCGGTAGACCGGAGGGGACCCGTTTTCGGACGTCGGCACTACGTTCATCCTCTCGGCCGGGGGCCAAGCCGGTAAGCCCCGTCAATGCGGTGTGTCCAGTGGGGGTGATTCCAGTGGAGGGCACACATCGGGTATGTCCGATTCCGGGATGGTTCATGCGTCGTTGTGGGGCGACCGAAACGGAGTGGTGACGATCGTGTTACCGCGAGACGCCCCCGTCCCTGACGTAACGCGCGAAGAGGTTCCCCTCCGACTCCAGCAGGTGCGCGATACGCACGGGTGTGCTCGGCTGTGAGCCCGTCTCCGGCGCCCCGGGGGCGAGGGCGCCGCCCGCCACGATGCGCGGGGACCCCGGCCCCAGCAGGTGCGGGCTCAGGGTCAGGCACAGCTCGTCCAGCAGCCCTGCGGCCAGGAACCCGGCCAGGAGGTGCGGGCCCCCCTCGGTCAGGACGCGGTGCATCCCGCGCTCGGCGAGCCCGTCGACCACGTGCGCCGGTGTCACCGACTCCCCGTCGACCTCCACGACGTCGGCGTACCGACCCACCCGCCGCCGACGCTCCCGTGGTGCGTTCCGGGTGGTGAAGACCAGTGTGCGGGCGTCCTCGGGCGCCTCCGTCAGCAGCGTGTCAGGTAGGTCGAGGGAGCGGGAGACCACGGCCACGGCGGGGGTCCGCGCGCGCCCCGCGCGCAGGCCCTCCCACGCCTTCCTGGCCCGGACCGGCCCGTAGCCCTCCTGGCGCGCAGTCCCCGCGCCGACCAGCACCACGTCGCACAGGCCGCGCAGCACGCCCATCACCCGGCGGTCGGGAGCCGAGGACAGGTCGCGGCTGCGCCCCGAGGCCCCCACCGCGCCGCCGTCCGCGCTCGCCACCATGTTGGCGCGCACCCAGGGGCGGTCCGTGCCCACCGGGTAGGCGTACGCGCCGGCCAGGTCGACGTCCGCGGCGCCCGGTGAGGGCAAAAGCTCGCGGAACACGACGGGAAGGGGGGTACCGGCACCGCCGGCGTGTGCAGTCGACATGGTCACTCAGCGTAGGGGGTGGGCGGTGGTGTGCCGTCCGGGGAGGTCCGGGGAGGCCCCGCCCTCCCCGGAACCGGTCTCAGGTGTGCTTGTGCGACACGCGGCGCAGCAGCACCAGGGCCCGGTCGATCACCCGTACCGGGCCGGACGCGGCCACGAACGGCCGTCCCGCCACGTCCGGTTCGGCGGTGTCCAGGACGGTCTCCCACGCCATTCCGTACTCGGTCCCCGGGACGGTGAAGTCCACCGCGTCCGCCCCGCTGTTGAGCAGGAGCAGGAAGGAACTGTCCCGGATGCGCCGCCCGCGCGGATCGGGCTCGGTGATGGCGTCCCCGTTGAGGAACACGCCCAGCGCCTGCCCGGTCGAGTTCCAGTCGTCACCGGACATCGGTCCGCCGTCCGGCCGCAGCCACGCGATGTCGGTCAGGCCGTCCTTCCCGGTCGCGGTCTCCTCCACCGGGCCGCCGCGGAAGAAGCGGCGCCGCCGGAAGACGGGGTGCTCGCGGCGCAGGTGCGCCAGCCCGCGCACGTAGTCCAGCAGGTCGTTGTCGGGCTCGTCGCCCTCTTCCAGCCCGGCGCCCTTCCAGTCGATCCAGGCGATCTCGTTGTCCTGGCAGTAGGCGTTGTTGTTGCCCCCCTGGGTGCGGCCCACCTCGTCGCCGTGGGAGAGCATCACCACCCCCTGCGACAGGTACAGGGTGGTGAGGAAGTTGCGCACCTGGCGTCGGCGCAGTGTGATGATCGCCGGGTCCTCGGTCGACCCCTCCACCCCGTGGTTCCAGGACCGGTTGTCGTCGGTGCCGTCGCGGTTGCCCTCTCCGTTGGCCTCGTTGTGCTTGTGGTCGTAGGAGACCAGGTCGGCCAGGGTGAAGCCGTCGTGGCAGGTGATGAAGTTGATCGAGGCCACCGGGCGGCGTCCGTCGTCCTGGTACAGGTCGCTGGACCCGGCCAGGCGCGAGGCGAGTTCGCCCATCACGGGCTCGCCCCTCCAGTAGTCGCGGACCGTGTCGCGGTACTTGCCGTTCCACTCGGTCCACAGCGGGGGGAAGTTGCCCACCTGGTACCCGCCCGGACCCACGTCCCAGGGTTCGGCGATCAGTTTGACCTGGGAGATCACCGGGTCCTGCTGGACGATGTCGAAGAACGTGCTCAGCCGGTCCACGTCGTGGAACTCCCGGGCCAGGGCCGAGGCGAGGTCGAACCGGAACCCGTCCACGTGCATCTCCAGGACCCAGTAGCGCAGCGAGTCCATGATGAGCTGCAACGAGTGCGGGTGGCGCACGTTCAGGCTGTTGCCGCACCCGGTGTAGTCGAGGTAGTAGCGCTGGTCCTCGTCGCTCACCCGGTAGTAGCTGAGGTTGTCGATGCCGCGCAGGGACAGCGTGGGTCCCATGTGGTCGCCCTCGGCGGTGTGGTTGTACACCACGTCGAGCAGGACCTCGATGCCGGCCTCGTGCAGGGACTTCACCATCGCCTTGAACTCCTGGACCTGCTGGCCGCGGGAGCCGCGTGCCGCGTACCCGCTGTGCGGGGCCAGGAAGGACAGGGTGTTGTACCCCCAGTAGTTGGTCAGCCCCCGCGCCACCATGGCGTGCTCGGGCACGAAGTGGTGGACGGGCATGAGTTCGACCGCCGTCACCCCCAGGGAGGTGAGGTAGTCGATCACCACCGGGTGGGCCAGCCCCGAGTAGGTGCCCCTCTGGTGCTCGGGGATGCCCGGGTGGCGCATGGTCAGACCGCGCACGTGGGCCTCGTAGATCACCGTCCGGTGGTAGGGGGTGCGCGGGCGGGACTCGTTGCCCCAGTCGAAGAACGGGCTGACCACCACGCACTTGGGCACGCAGGAGGCGCTGTCCTCGGTGTTCTTCCGGGCAGGGTCGGCGAAATGGTAGCCGAAGAGTGATTCGTGCCAGGTGAGAGTGCCGTTCAAAGCTTTCGCGTAGGGATCGGTGAGCAGTTTGCTGGGATTGCACCGCAAACCGTGCTCCGGTGCGTAGGGGCCGTGCACCCGGTAGCCGTACTGCTGCCCCGGACCGATTCCGGGCAGGTACCCGTGCCAGACGAATCCGTCGTATTCGGTCAGCGGTATACGCGTCTCCTCGCCGTCGTCGTCGAACAGACACAGGTCCACCCGTTCGGCGGCTTCGGAGAAGAGGGAGAAATTGGTGCCGGACCCGTCGTAGGTCGCACCGAGCGGATAGGAACTACCTGGCCAGACTTCCACCATAGGATCTGTCGGTCTCTTGGTGTCAGGGCCTTCGGGGTCCGGGCGGGGCGGCGCGAATCCGTTCCCGGTCGGAAGCGTCGTCGTCCGTCCCGCCCCTGTCCGAAAGCGGATGGTCGTGTTCGGTGACGACTTCTTTCTTCCGCTCCGGCAGCCGAAGTATGCCGCCCCCGGCCGATGATCATTGAGGGGGCGTCCCTTTTTGGTGTCTGTCGTGGGAATTGTCTTCTCCGCTTCGGCGGAGAACCTCCGGGTTTTCCTCCCCCGCGGGGATCACCGCCGTTTGCCGGGTTCCGCCCCGGGACCGCGTGCGGCCCCGGGGCCGCACGCGGCCCCGGGGCGCGGGCGGTTCAGCGGCGCGGCCGGGCCCGGTCCAGGATCAGCTCGGTGTCCGTCCCGCGCGGAAGCGTCCCGAACACGTGCCCCCACTCCCCGCCCAGCCGGGACGCGGTGAAGGCCTCCGCGACCGGGGTCGGCGCGTGCCGCAGCAGGACCGACGCCTGCAGCGTCAGGGCCATCAGCTCCACCACCGACCGGGCGCGGTACTGGATCTCGTCCGGGTCGCCGAGGGTGTCCTCCAGGCGCTTGACGGCCGCGTCGTAGTGGTCGTCCACACCGGCGGCGGTGCCCAGCTCCCCCAGGAAGGCCTCCACCGACTCCGGGTTGCGGCCCATCGCGCGCAGGACGTCCAGCGCCGCCACGTTGCCCGAACCCTCCCAGATGGAGTTGAGCGGTGAGTCCCGGAACAGGCGGGGCATCCCCGACTCCTCCACGTACCCGTTGCCGCCCAGGCACTCCAGCGCCTCCGCCGCGTGTGCGGGCTGGCGCTTGGTCACCCAGAACTTGCCCACGGCCACACCCAGGCGCCGGAACGCCGACTCGGCCCCGTCGCCGCGCACCGAGCGGTCCACCGCGCCGGCCAGGCGCGTCATCAGCGCCGTCGCCGCCTCGGACTCCAGGGCCAGGTCGGCGAGCACGTTGCGCATCAGCGGCTGGTCCACCAGCGCCGTGCCGAACGTCCTGCGGTGCTCGGCGTGGTGGAGCGCCTGGACGACGGCGGCGCGCATGCCCGACGCCGAGCCGATCACGCAGTCCAGCCGCGTGCTGTTGACCATCTCGATGATGGTGGGCACACCACGGCCCGGCTCGCCGACCAGGTGGGCGACGGCCCCGTCGTACTCCAGCTCGGCCGAGGCGTTGGACCTGTTGCCCAACTTGTCCTTGAGGCGCTGGATGGACAGTCTGTTGCGGTCGCCGTCCTCCAGCACCCGGGGCACCAGGAAGCAGGTGAGCCCCTCGGGGGCCTGCGCGAGGGTGAGGAAGAAGTCGCTCATCGGCGCCGAGGTGAACCACTTGTGCCCGGTGAGCAGGTAGTGCCCCTCGGAGGCGGGCACCGCGCGCGTGGTGTTGGCGCGCACGTCCGAGCCGCCCTGCTTCTCGGTCATCGACATGCCGGCGATCAGTCCGTGCTTGGTGTGCGGGGCCCGCAGGCCGAAGTCGTAGGTGCGCGCCGTCAGCAGCGGCTCGTACCTCTCCGCCAGCTCCGGGGAGTGGCGCAGAGCGGGGACGACCGCGTACGTCATCGACACGGGACAGCCGTGACCGCTCTCCGGTTGCGACCACAGGAAGAACTTGGCCGCGCGGGCCACGTGTGCGCCCGGCCGGTCCTCCGCCCACGGCGCCGCGTGCATACCGTGCTCGACCGCCTGGTCCATGAGCACGTGGTAGGCGGGCTGGTAGTCGACCTCGTCCACACGGTGGCCGTAGCGGTCGTGCGTGCGCAGCACCGGAGGGTAGGCGTTGGCGGACTCGCCCCAGGCGCGCACCCGCTCCGATCCGGCGGCGTCGCCGACCGCCCGCACGTCGGCCTCGGCCCATGCGGCGCCCTCGCGCCGCAGTCCCTCAAGGAGGGCGGGGTCCTCCCCGGCGCTGTAGTCGCCGAGCGGTACGGCCTGGTTGAACACCTCGTGTGTCGGGGGCATCGACTTACCGTCCTTCTGGCTCGGTGTTCGGGGAGTTCCGGCATCCTACCCACGCCCGACACGCCGCCCGGGACAGGATGCGGTAACGCTGTGGAAACTCCGTCCCGCGCTTTCCTGCCAGTTCAGACCGGTTGTGCCGGGCGACGGCGCATGGGAGCCCTCCCACCGGTCAGGGCCAGAGGAGGCCGCGCTCCCAGGCGCCCTCGTGGCCCGCGCGGGAGTAGCGCAGGCGCGTGTGGCGCCGGTCCGGGTCGGCCTGCCAGAACTCGACCTCGGCGGGGGAGACCACGTACAGACCCCAGTCCGCGGGAACCAGCCCCGGGTCGCGCTCCAGGCGTTGCCTGCCCCGGTCCGCCTCCCGGTCCACCTCGGCGGGGTCCGTCAGCGGGTCGCTCTGTCTGCCGTGCAGACCGGCCACCCGCGACTCCAGGGGACGCGCGAGGTAGTCCGCCGCGCACAGGTCCGGACCGGCCAGTTCCGCCGTCCCCCGCACCCGTACCTGGCGGCCCTGCGGCCCCCAGTGGAAGAGCAGCGCCACCGCGGGGTTCACGGCCAGCTCCCGCCCCTTGCGGGAGGTCGTCGTGGTGGCGAACCACCACCCGCGCGGGGTGAAGTCCTTCATGATCAGCACCCGCGCCGACGGGGCGCCCCGCTCGTCCGCGCTCGCCACCGTCATCGCGTGCGGTTCGGGCACGCGGTCCCGCAGCGCGTCCGTGAACCACTCCAGGAACAGCTCCGAGGGGTCGTCGGGCGCCGCGGCGGGGTCGAACCCCGGCAGCGGCCCCGCGAACACCGGCAACCCCCTCAGCAGGTCACGGATCCCGCCCTCCGCGGATCTCCGGGCCCCCGAAGGCCCCCGCACCCCTGACCGGCTCCGGTCCCCTGCCACGGCCACCCCCACGACTCGCTCGACCGGCGGCGCCCGAACGGGCCGCCGCCGCTCCCGATTCTTCTCGCCCGAACCCCCCGGGACAAGGGTGACCCCCCACCTGTGGACGACCGTGTCGAACCGCGTCCGCACCGCTCGCGGACCTGCCCGGCCACGGCCGGGCCCCGTCCTGTCGGCCCCGTGGCGCAGCATCGGGGGACCGGCCCCCGGAAACGAACGGACACCACCATGGCGATCACCAACCGGCGTGCGGCGGACCACGCGTTCCTGCGAGGACTGTACGAGGACCCGTACTTCCCCGACCACGTCGTCGACCGGGGGAGGGACGTCCTTCCCGGGCTGTGCGAGCGGATCGGGTCCGAGCGCCCCGCGGACCCGGCGGCGCTGTACGCGCTCACCGCGGCGGCGACGGAGGAGTTCAACGCGTTGGAGGCGGAGTTCGAGGCGGCGGGCAGCGAGATCGAGACCGTCGCGCGCGAGGAGATCGGCGAGGGCTTCCGGTTCGTGGCCACGGTCTACGGGTTCACCGACGCGGACGCGGAGGAGCTGATCTCGGCCAGGGAGTGGTGACGGGGCCGCGGCGCGGTGGAGGGTGGGGCGGGCCCCGCGTCGCAGGACCCGCGCCACCTCCCGCCTCTCAGGCCCGGACCACCGCGCGCCGCGCCGCGACCGCCGCGTCGTACCGGTCCAGGACCACGCGGGCCAGCTCCGGCACGTCGCCCAGCGCCTCGGAGACCACGCAGGCCCCGGCGGCCAGTGACCGCGTGCGGATCCGGTCGGCGAAGAAGCCCGGGGCCAGCAGGTACGTGGACACCGCGACCCGCCGCGCCCCCCGTTCGAGCAGGTCGGCGACGGCCTCACCCGGGGAGGGGCGGGCCGCCGAGGCGAAGGCCGCCACCACCTCGCGCCACGGACCGCGCTCCGCCAGCCGCGCCGCCGTCGCGCCGACGGTCGCGTTGGCCTCCGGGTCGCCGGAGCCCGCCGACGCCAGCACGAGCGCGGTGCCCGGACCGGCGGACGCGCCAGCCTCGGACAGGCGCCGCTCCACCGCCTCCAGCAGCAGGGGATGCGGCCCCAGGGTGTCGGCGTGGTGCACCCGCAGCCACGGGCTGCGCCCACGCGCGGCGGCGACCACCTCGGGCAGGTCCACCTTGCTGTGGTAGGCCGCGGTCAGCAGCACGGGCAGGACCACGACCTCGCCCGCACCCCCGGCCGCCAGCTCCGCCAGGGCGTCCCCCGCGGCCGGCGCCGTGTGGTCCAGGTAGGACACGCGCACGTCCAGCCCCGGGCGCAGGGCGCGCACCCGGTCGAAGACCGCGGCGACCGTCTCGGCCGCCCTCGGGTTCCGGCTGCCGTGGGCCACCGCGAGCAGGGGCACCGGGGAACGCCACCCCGGCGTCCCGGCACTCATACGTGGATCCCGCACTCGGTCTTGCCCGTCCCGGCCCACCGGCCGCTGCGCGGGTCCTCGCCCGGCTCCACGCGCCGCGTGCACGGCTCGCAGCCGATCGAGGGGTAGCCGTCGTACTGGAGGGGGTTCACCATCACCCCGTTCGCGGTCATGTAGGAGTCCACCTCCTCCTGGGTCCAGCGGGCGATCGGGTTCACCTTGGTCATCCGGCGCCGCTTGTCCCACTGCACGACGGGGGTGTCGCGGCGGGTCACCGAGTCCTCGCGGCGGAGCCCGGTCAACCACGCGGAATAGGGGGCCAGGGCCCGCTGGAGGGGTTCCACCTTGCGCAGGTGGCAGCAGATCCCGGGGTCGCGTCCGTGCAGGCGCGGCCCCAGGGCCAGGTCCTGCTCGGCCACCGTGCGGAGGGGTTCGACGGTGATCAGGTTGATGTCGTACACCGAGGCGACGGCGTCGCGGGTGCCCAGGGTCTCGGGGAAGTGGTATCCGGTGTCCAGGAAGATCACGTCGATACCGGGTGCTGCCTTCGAGGCCAGGTCGACCATGAGCGCGTCCGCCATGGACGAGGTCATGCACAGCTGGTCCCCGAAGGTCTCCGAGGCCCAGACGATGATCTCCTGGGCGGAGGCCTCCTCCAGCTCGCGTGCGGCGCGCACGGCGAGCTCGGGGCCGCCCGCGGCGGTGATGGTGGAGTTCATGAGTTCCCTTCCGTCGGTCTGGAGGGGGCGTCCGCGGCGGAGAACGACGCGGAGCGCAACCCGACGTACTTGACGCGGAACACGCGGGCACAGGACAGGCAGGCCCAGGGGTAGCCCTCGCCCTTGACGGCGGCCCCCTCCTCGGGGACCAGGTCCTCGTCACCGCAGTAGGGGCAGTAGTGGGGCGCGGCCCTCTCGGACATGGCTCACCTCTTCCTTGGTCGTGTTCCTGGGGTCCGGCCGGGGCGGGTCCGGTGGGGGTCCCCGTCCCCGGCCGGGTTCGTGCGGTTGCTACTTGAGGTCGGCGTCGTCGGCACGGCCGACCCAGGACGCGAAGGACTCCCCGTCCTTCTTCTGGTCCTGGAAGCGGCGCAGCACCCGCTCGACGTAGTCGGGCAGTTCGTCGGCGGTGGTCTTCAGGCCGCGGATCTTCTTGCCGAAGGTCTGGGTCAGCCCCATGCCGCCGCCCAGGTGGATCTGGTAGCCCTCGACCTGCTTGCCCTCGGCGTTCATCACCAACTGGCCCTTGAGACCGATGTCGGCGACCTGGATGCGGGCGCACGAGTTGGGGCAGCCGTTGAGGTTGATGGTCAGCGGTTCACCGAAGTCCGGCAGCCGCCTCTCCAACTCGTCGATCAGGGTGGAGGCGCGGGCCTTGGTCTCCACGATGGCGAGCTTGCAGAACTCGATGCCGGTGCACGCCATCGTCTGGCGGCGGAACACGCTCGGCTCGACCTGGAGGTCCTCGGCGCCCAGGGCGGCGCGGATCGAGTCGATCCGCTCCTCCTCGACGTCCAGGATCACCAGCTTCTGGTCGGCGGTCGTCCGGATGCGGTCCGACCCGTGCTCCTCCGCGATCTCGGCGATACGCAGCAGGGAGGCGCCCGAGACCCGGCCGACCCTCGGCGCGAAACCGACGTAGAACCGCCCGTCGTTCTGGCGGTGCACGCCCACGTGGTCCCGCTCCAGCCCGGGGTCCAGCTCCGGCTCGGGACCGTCCGGCAGCGCGTACCCCAGGTACTTCTCCTCCAGCACCTCGCGGAACTTCTCCGCGCCCCAGTCCTTGATGAGGAACTTGATCCGGGCGCGCGTGCGCAGGCGCCGGTAGCCGTAGTCGCGGAAGATCGCGCACACACCCGCCCACACCTCGCTGACCTGGTCCGGGCGGACGAACGCCCCCAGGCGCTGGGCGAACATCGGGTTGGTGGACAGGCCGCCGCCGACGAACAGGTCGTAGCCCGCCTCGCCGGACTCGTCGTGCACGCCCACGAACGCGACGTCGTTGATCTCGTGGTTGACGCAGTGCGAGGTGCAACCGGAGAGCGACGTCTTGAACTTGCGGGGCAGGTTGGAGTACAGCGGGCTGCCGATGTGCTCGTCGTAGATCTGGCGGATCTGGGGGGTGGGGTCGATGACCTCGTGCTCGGCGACCCCGGCCAGCGGACAGCCCAGGATCACCCGCGGGGTGTCGCCGCAGGCCTCCATGGTGGAGAGGCCGACGGACTCCAGCTTGTCCCAGATCGCGGGCACGTCCTCGACCCGGATCCAGTGGAACTGCACGTTCTGGCGGTCGGTGATGTCGGCGGTGTCGCGCCCGTGGTCGCGGGAGATCTCACCGATGGCGCGCAGCTGGGCCGCGGACAGCTGGCCCCCGTCGATCCGCACGCGCAGCATGAAGTAGCTGTCGTCCAGCTCCTCCGGCTCCAGGACGGCCGTCTTGCCGCCGTCGATCCCCGGTGCCCGCTGCGTGTACAGCCCGAACCAGCGGAAACGCCCGCGCAGGTCGGCCGGGTCGATCGAGTCGAACCCGCGCTTGGAGTAGATGTTGATGATCCGATCGCGGACGTTGAGTCCGTCGTCGTTCTTCTTGTTCTCCTCGTTCTTGTTCAGCGGCTCGCGGTAACCGAGGGCCCACTGGCCCTCGCCACGGCGGCGTCGCGGCGGGGCCGCGGTCGCTGTCCTGCCGGGCTGCGCGGAAGAGGGAGGCATCGCGGGTGTCTCCGATGGGGTCGCGGGGTGCTCACAGTCCCGGCGCCCGCACCGCTGGCCCGTACGCGCCGCACATCGTCGTGTCGGGCGTCACGGGTGGAATCCGCGTGTGGGGAATCGAAGAAGAGGGAGAGCGCCGGTGCCGCGCGCACCCCTGGGGTGCGTCAAAAAGGCGGCGAGATTAACCGACGCTGCAACAGATGGCACTGCGGACCCGAAGAAAGTCCACGTGGCGGCGCACGCAGAGCATGGGGTCCAAGGCAGCGATCATGCAATGACAATGTCACGGGGGTCCGGACTTTGTCCAGACGCTCCCAGCGGCCCCCGGCGTGAGTCACATCACTCGACGGGCCCTCCCGCGCGCACCGGAGCTTCTCGCGACCGCTAACGTTTCCACGTGGTGGGATTCTGGGAGGCGTTGTGGCACGCCGTCGACGGGTGGCTCCGACGGCACCCCCTCGTGCGCGGCGGGACGGTGCTCGTCCTGCGCACCGTGCGCGCGTTCGCGCGCGACCGGGTGGTCGGCCTCGCCGCCGAGTCGGCGTTCTTCACCCTCATATCGCTGCCCGCGCTGCTGCTGTGCCTGCTGGGGGCACTGGGTCCGCTGGCCACCGTGCTGGGGGACGACATCGTCGAGGAGATCCGGGTCTGGATCCTCGACCTCGCCGCGCGTGTGCTCACACCGGGCACGGTGGACAGCGTCGTCAGGCCGCTGGTCGACGACTTCCTCGGCGGGGCCCAGGGCGGGCTCCTGTCGGTGACGTTCCTGGTGTCGCTGTGGTCGGGGTCACGGGCGATGAACGTCTTCATCCGCTCCATCACCATCTCCTACGGGCTGGACGAGATGCGGGGCTGGATCCGCCAGCGGGTCCTCGCCTTCGTCGCCTACCTGGGCGGTCTGCTGTTCGCGGTCCTGGTCCTGCCCGTCCTGGTGGCCGGGCCCGACCTGGTGCACGCGCTCCTGCCGATGACCGTCGGACGCCTCAACCTCCTCTACTGGCCGACCGTGGCGCTGCTCGTCATCGCCGCCGTCACCCTGCTGTACGCGCTGAGCGTGCCGGTGCGCACCCCGCTGTGGCGCCACCTGCCCGGGGCGCTGCTGGCCACGCTCGTGCTGATCGGGGGATCCGTCGCCCTGCGCGCCTACCTGGACGCCTCCCTGGGCCAGGTGACCATCTACGGTTCGCTCGCGGCGCCGATCGCGATCCTGGCCTGGCTGTACGTGATGGCCATCGCCGTCCTGGTGGGTTCCTCGTTCAACTCCGGGATCGACGCCATGTGGCCGACCGTCCGCACCGCCGCGGCCAGGGCCGAGCTCGCCAACCGCCGCCTCGAACGCGCGGACCGGCTCTTCCAGCGCCGAGAACAGGCCGTCCTCGACACGCTCGTGGAGAACAACGGCCGCTGACCGGTGCCGGCCACCCGTGTACCACCGGCGTTCCGGGAGCTTCGGGGGTCCGACCCCGCCGATAGCATCGCGGTAGCCGTCCGGCGGGCAGGTCGCGGTCCCGCCGCCCCCGAGCCCGGACGGGGCACCCAGAGGGGCCACCCCCATGACCGTCCCCCCGCCGCGCGCCGACGCCCGGTTCCGCACCGCCGCTCCGGAACGGGGGAGCCGAAGGTGAGGGCGTCGCCCCTGCTCGCGACCTGTGCGAGTCTGGGCCCCCTGGCCTGCGTCATCATCGCCCCGTGGACGCGGCTCACCGGCAACCCCGTGCCGGTGGCCGCCGGGATCTTCCTCGCCGTCTTCCTCGGATGCGCCGTCTCCTACGGCGCCATGTTCGCCCAGTGGGAGATGACGCCGTCGGAGAAGAGCCGCTGGGCGGACGGGGCACACTCCTTCGCCACGACGACCGTGTTCAACCTGGTCGCGTCCGTCCCCCTCACCCTCTTCGCCGCGGTTCAGATCGTCCGCAACTCCGCCTGGGCGCTGGTCCCGCTGCTGCTGGTCTCCTGCGCGGCCGCCGTCCTGGCCTGGAGCCACCGGAGGAGGGAACGGGCGGGGCTGCGCGAGGCCGCCTCGGAATCCGTGCTCACCGGCCCCAAGATCATCGGCCTGCGCCGTCCGGAACAGGTACCGCGGGGCTGGGTCCCGGTGGTGGTCCACCGGCCCCACGCGGGTGCGCGGGACATGCTCGTCGACTACCGGGTCCACGTGGACGGCGACAGGGTCGGAACGGTCGGTCCCGGGGAGAGCCTCGTGGTCGGACTCCTCCCGGGGCCGCACAGCGTCCGGTGCAGGTGGTCCGGTTTCTCCAGCACCACGGTGTCCTTCGTGGCGGTCCCGGGCGTCCTGGTCGACCTCGTGGCCGGGCCGGGTGGAACGGCCGCCACCGCGGCCGCCGACCAGCGTTCCCGGCCCGAGGGGTACATCGGGCTCGCCCAGGTCCGCCACAGGGTGCCCGGGTGGCCGGTTCCTCCCGCCTTCGCCCCAGGGCGGGGGCCGGCGGCCGTGGGTGCTCCGTGCGGGCCGGGCCACGGGGGGCTGGCCGGATCCGGCCATTTTCGGTGTGAACCTCATGACGGGTCGGAGTGTCCACAACATGGTTGCGACAGCACGGGAGGCTCGTCCCGGAGCCCGGCTCGGGGTAAATAGCCAGGTCAAGGAAGGGGCAATGGAAACACTGTCGGAAGTTCCGCGGCGGATGCCCGCTTCCCCGGCCCCTGGCCGGAATAGGACCAACGGGCGACCATCAGTATCATCTCCTGGAGCATCGACTACGCGTGTGCCGACTCCACCGCTCGGTGACCACCCAGGCCGCGACCGGAGGTCACCGCTGACCGAGGTCTCCCGTATCCCGTACACGAACAGGTCCACGTTCCCCATGCCTTCGGAGGCACCATGAGCCGGGCGTCCCGACCGGGGCAGTCCCGGCCCACCGCCGTCATCGTCATCGCACCCGACGAACGCAGCGCCGAGATCGTCGTCGAGGGGCACCGCCGCCTCGTCACCGGCCAGACCGCGAAGGAGACGCGGCGCGCGGCCCTGGACGTCGCCACCGGCTACGCGGCCAGAATCGGACAGCCGGTCCTCGTCGACGCCCGCGACGTCAACGGCGTCTGGCGGCTGGTCGCCACGCCCGACGGGGTGGTCCAGGCAGCGGAGCAGCCGGCACCCGTCCACGCACCGGCCCAGGCGGCCGTTCCGAACCCGGCGCGGCCCGCGGGCTCCGGCGGCAAGCGGGTACTGGTCATCGCCGGTGCCGCCGTCCTGGCCCTCGTCCTGCTCGCCGGTGCGGGCGCGGTGGTGATGCGCTTCCTGCCGGGGGCCGCCACGGCCCCCGCCGACCAGGCCACCGCCGACGTCACCACCCTGAACCACCCGGCGCCGCCCCACTTCTCCGAGACCGTCGACTTCAGCGAGGCCCTCGCCACGGGAAGCGATCCGGGGGTCAGCCGCGAGGGCGACTTCCTCGCCTACGTCGACCCCGAGGACCGCCTCAACCTGTTCGACGCCGACGGCTCCCGCCTCTGGGCGGTCGAGCTGCCGATGGGTTCCGGCGAACTCCTGGGAGCCCCCCGGTTCGTGCAGTACGGGGGCGAGCCCGCGATCGTGGCGGAGACGGCCGGAACCCTCTGGTTCTGGCCCACCGGGGGCGGTCCCGCGGTCGAGATCCCGATCCCGGAGGACGCCTCCGCCCAGTACGTGGGCAGTTCGGTGCTCGTCCGCAGCGAGGAGGAGGCCTTCGTCCCGGTCGGAGACGCGCTGGAGCCGGTCGAGGTTCCCGGGAGCGCGGCCCCGATGCTGGCCGAGGGGGAGAACGTCCTCACCGCCGTCCTCAGCGGACCGTGGACGTGGGTCGGACCCGGGGCCGACCCCGTCGAGGTCAACGCGGAGCGTCCGGACGACGCGGGCGACATGGAGGCCGTGGTCACCGCCCTGCGCGACTACGTCATCGTGCGCTGGGAGCCCCGTGAGGGCGACGACACGATCCTGGCCTTCCACGACAGCGAGGACGGCAGCGTCGTCGGCACGGCGGCCGTCGACCCCGCACTCCTGGAGGACGTCCGCCACCGGTCCGGGCCCGTCGGAACCGACCTGGTCGCCTACGGTCCCATGGTCCTGGACCCGGCGACCGGCGAGTCCGCCGTGGTCCCCGGTTTCACGCCCGAGATCGCGGTCGGCCCGCACGTCTTCGGCCAACTTGAGGGCGCCCTGGTCGCCGTCGGCGCCTCCGGTGAGCCCGTCGAGGCCCCCGACGGCTCCGTCCAGCCCAACGGCCTGCTCGGTGAGCGGGCCGTCGTGGTCCACGAGGACCACCTCTATGCCATCCCCCCTGAGTAGATCTCTCCCCCTGAGCAGATCACTCGCCAAGAAGAGAAAGGAGTGGGATGTCCCCCAAGAAGCGCGTTCTGACCGTCACTGCGGCCAGTCTGTTCATGGCCGGTTTCTCCGTCAGCCCGGCGTTCGCTGACAGCTTGGACGAGACGGTCCCCGACGCCGCCCCCGCGGCGGCCCAGGAGACCGTTGAGCCCCAGCTCATCGACATTCCGGTTATCGAGAACCCGGTGAACTTCGACCTGCCCGGTGACCCGGGTGACGGTGAGGTCCCCGGTGACCCGGGTGACGGCGGCGGCGACGACGGCGGCGACCCCGGTGACGGCGGCGGCGACGACGGCGGCGACCCCGGTGACGGCGGCGGCGGTCACGGCGGCGCGGGCGGAGGCGGCGGCGGCGGGGACGGCGGCGACCCCGGTGACGCCGCCTGCGATGACGGCGTCGACCCCGGTGACGGCGGCGGCGATGACGGCGGCGACCCCGGCGACCCCGGTGACCCGGGCGACCCCGGCGATCCCGGTGACCCGGGCGACCCCGGTGACCCGGGCGACCCCGGTGACCCCGGCGATCCCGGTGACCCTGGTGACCCTGGTGACCCGGGCGACCCGGGCGATCCTGGTGACCCGGGTGACCCGGGTGACCCGGGCGACCCCGGTGACCCGGGTGAGGGCACCGACCCCGGTAACGACGGTGACGAGAGCCAGGCGCCCGGTGGCACCACCACCCCCGGTGGCACCACCGCGCCCGAGGCTCCGGCTCCCGTCAGCAGCGGTGCCGACGAGACCCTCGCCCAGACCGGCGTCGACATGCAGGGCTTCGTGCTCGGTGGCGCCGTCGTGACGGGTATCGGCGTTCTGGCCCTGTGGGCCAGTGCCCGGCGCCCGTCCCCGGTCGCGTAGCAGGATCCGCATTCCGCGGTCGTCCGACCGTGAATGCACCAGGGCCCCCGGTCGTGTCACACGGCCGGGGGCCCTGCCCGTGCGCCGGAGGCCGCAACGGAACCCGGGCCCCGGGGCGGTGTCACTCGCGCGGGCGCAGCGCCGACGCCAGCAGGAACGCCGCGAGGCCGCCACCGGCGATCACCCACAGGGCCGTTCCCAGGCTGAAGGAGTCGGCCAGCAAACCGATCAGGGGCGGGAAGCCCAGGAAACCCGCACGTCCCAGCCAACCGACGACGGTGACACCGTCGCCGGTGCGCACCCCCGGCACGTTCCCGGCGGCGGCCAGGGTGAGCGGGAACAGCGTGGCCACGCCCAGGCCCATCACGCCGAAACCGATCACGGTGGTCACGGGATGCGGTAGGAGCAGGGCGACCGCGATCCCGCCCCCAGCGAGCAGCCCGCTGGCGCGCCCCACGGCCACCGCGCCGAACCGGTCGGTCACCCGGTCGCCGGCGAGCCGCCCCAGCGTCATCATCGCCTGGCAGGCCACGAACGGCAGGGCGGCGAGGAACAGCGAAGCGTCCAGCTCCGAGGTCATGTACACCGCACCCCAGGACGCGGCCGAGTCCTCGATACCGCCGGCGAACATCAGCAGTACGCCGAGCCCGACCAGGAGGAGCACCGCGCGGCCGGGGACGCGCAGCCGTCGCCCGTCCTCGCCGCTGGTCCCGTCCTCGCGCTCGCTGCTGTCCGGCCCGGGCAGCAGCATCCGGCCCACCGTCAGGTTCACCACCAGCAGGCCGACGGCCACCAGGCCCAGGTGCCACAGGATGGGGACCCCGAGCCCGGCCGTCGTCGCGCCCAGCAGACCCCCTGCGACCGCAGCCAGGCTCCACACCGCATGGAAGGTGTTGATGATGCTGCGCCGGTAGCGCCGCTGGACGCGCAGCCCGTGCGAGTTCTGGGCGGAGTCGGTCCAGGCGTCCGCGCTGCCCAGAACGAAGAGCGCGGCCGCGAGCATCCACCAGCTCTGCGCCAGTGCGATGAATGGGAGCGCTCCCAAAGAGATCATGCTGGTCCCGACAGCTGCCCGGCCGCTGCCCAACCAGTGGATCAGCGGCCCCGCCAGCATCCCGGTGAGGATCGCCCCGGTGGGCATCGCCGCGATCGCCAGGCCCAGCTCGGCGTTGGTCAGTCCCAGCTGCGCCTTGATCACCGGAAGCCACGGAACCGCGTTGGTGTAGGTGAACCCGTTGACGAAGAAGAGGGTGGAGACCGCGACCCGGGCCCGACGGGCCTCCGGGGGCGGTGCGTCGGTCTTCTCGGCGGACATGCTCAAGGCGGCTCCCACGTGGACTGTTCAGTGCGAGCAGATGCTATCCAGTCCGCTCATGGGAGGACAGAGGTTTTCGGTCACCTGTCCGACCGGGCTTGCCATGGGAGGCGGTCGCGATTTACATAGGGGGTCCGCTCCGAAACCGAGGGGATCCCGATCCGGGGCCGCTCGGCCTCCACCGCGACCCAGGGCCCCTGTCCCGGCCCGCCCCGCGGCCCGCTCGCGCGCAGGGCACCCCCCCCCAGCCTGCTGTCCGCCGACTCCCCCACACCGGCAACCGTCTCGCACGGTGCCCGGACGGAACCGGAAGATCCCATGATCAGAACGAGCGCGCTGCGAGACAAACCCACTCTCACCGGGGACCGCGTCCACCTGGTGCCACTGGGACCGGAGCACACCGACGCCTACTTCTCGGCCGGCCTCGACGAGGAGGTCCGCAGACTCACCGGCACCCATCGCCACCTCACCTACGCGCAGGCGAGGGAGTGGTGCGCGACCCGTGCCGGCCGCACCGACCGCCTGGACCTGGCCATCATCGCGGCCAAGGACGGACGCTACCTGGGTGAGCTGTCCATCTACGCCGTGGCCGCGGAGAACGAGAGCGCCGGGTACCGCATCGCCCTGTCCGCCATCGAGTTCACCGGGCAGGGCCTGGGACGGGAGGCCACCCAGCTCGTGCTGGAGTACGCCTTCGAACGCATCGGCCTCCACCGGATCTGGCTCTACGTCTACGCCTTCAACATGCGCGCCATCGCTGTCTACCGCTCCTGCGGATTCGCCGTCGAGGGCCGGCTGCGCGACTCGCTGCTCTGGGAGGGGCGCAGACACGACGCGCTGCTGATGGGGGTGCTCAGGAACGGGTTCCGCCGGGCCTGAGCCCCACGGTTTTTGCTCGGGGGCGGGGTTGGAACCGCCACGTCGGGGGGTATGCCCGTAGCACTTTCCAGCGGCTCACTGCACACAGCCGAGAGGAGCGGTGCCGGGGCCCCGGTCCCGGCACCGGTGAGGATATGAACCCGGTACCCGTCTCACTGCCCTTCGCCGACCGGTCCGAAGCGGGGCGCCGCCTCGCCGAGCGGGTACGCCCCCTCGCGGTCAACGACCCACTCGTCCTGGCCCTGCCGCGTGGCGGGGTGCCGGTCGGGGCCGAACTCGCCCGCCGCCTCGACGCCGACTTCGACGTGCTCATGGTCCGCAAGATCGGTCTGCCCGGCCGACCCGAGACGGGGGTGGGGGCGATCGCCGAGGACGGGCGCGTGCTCTTCGACGACCGCGCCCTGGCGCGGATGCGCATACCCCGCCAGGCACTGACGGACACCGTCGCCGCCGAGCGGGACGAACTCGACCGCAGGCGCCGCGTCTACCGGGGCGAGCGGTCGGGTCCGCGCATCGCCGGACGCGACTGCGTGGTCGTGGACGACGGTGTCGCGACGGGCGGCACCGCCCGCGCCGCGCTCCGGATGGTGCGCCAGGCCGGGCCCTCCCAGCTGATCCTGGCGGTGCCGGTCGCGGCACCCGAGGCCGTGGAGGCCCTACGGGAGGACGTCGACGAACTGGTGGTGCTCAGCGCGCCGGACAACTTCCACGCGGTCGGCGAGTGGTACCGCGACTTCGACCAGCTCTCCGACGGACACGTCACCGCGATCCTCGCGGAGTACGGCCGCGTCCACCCCCGGTCCGAGGCGGCCCGAGGGGTGCGGGTGCGCGCCGGCCGTGTCTACCTCGACGGCGACCTCACCGTGCCCGCCGTCCTGCGCGGCGCGGTGGTGCTGGCCGCGGGGGAGGGGCGCTCGGACCCGCGCTGGCGGGCGATCTCCTCGGCCATGCAGCGGGCCGGGTACGCGACCCTCGTCCTGGACCTGCTGACCGGTGAGGAGCGGGACTCGGGTTCGGGCGGTGCCGACACGGCCGTGCAGGGCGAGCGGCTGAGCGCGGCCGTCACCTGGCTGCGACGCGCGACCGATGCCGCGGACGGGCCCCTGGGAGTGGTGGGTTCGGGGAACGCGGCCCCGGCGGCGCTGGTCACCGCCGCCGAACGTCCGGAGGACGTGGCCGCCGTGGTGGTCCACGGAGGGCGGATCGACCTGGCCGAACCGAGTCTGCCGGAGGTCCGCGCACCGGTCCTGGTCCTGCTGGAGAGCAGGGACTCGTTCGTCCGGGAGCTGGGTGAGTGGGCGCGGGGCCGGATGGGCGGTCCCACCGACCTGCGTGTGATGTCGGGCGCCGAGCAGCTGCTCCACGGTGCGCAGGAGTGGCGCCAGGTCGCCGTGGAGACCCTGGACTGGTTCGACCGGCATTTGGCGGGACGCAGGGAGTGAACCCGCTGCGGGCCGACCCCGTGGTGCGGGGTCCGGGGTGCTTCCACCGCTCCGCCCGGCATAAGAAAACCCGCGGCGCCCTCGACGTTGATCGTCAGGGCGCCGCGGGTTGTACGGGGGCCGGGGCCACCGGGGGAGATCCGCTGTGCCGTGGTTCGGAAACCTCGGTCAGGCAGCGTTGGCGCGGCGCATACGGCGACGGCGCTCGGAGGCGCGCTCGTCCTCGTTCAGGCCACCCCAGGTACCGTACTTCTCCGGACGCGAGATCGCGTAGTCCAGGCAGTCGGTTCGCACAGGGCAGGCCGCACAGATCTCCTTGGCCTTGCGCTCCCTGATCTCCCGCTCCGGCTGGCGTTCGCCATCCGGGCCGAAGAAGAGCACAAGGTCCTCGCCCCGGCACGCGGCGGCATCCTGCCACCCCCAGCTCGGGCGGGGGCGCAGCGCGGCCTGCCGACGTACCTGAGACATGCTTGAACCACCTCTACTGAAATCACTAGTAAGCTGTCGGAAAAAGCTTCAGTCACCAAAATTTGGTCATGCGGCGTGAGCCACCCCGCACGACGCAAACGCCGGACGGTGCAGACGATGTTCCCCGGTGTGGCTGAGACCACGAGAAGCACAGACCATGCGGCAGAATGTGCTGAAGACGGAGTGCTCTCACGCGAACGGCTGCGGAGGCGGTGACGGCCTCCGTCCGAGCCGGTACGTAATCATGCCATCCCCACTCCCGATCCTGCACGGGGGGTGGGGAAATTACTCGCCCAACCGTTACCGAAACCTGATGTCTACTGACTGGTCTTCGGTCGTTTGTCCGAGTTTGTCGTAAATCACAGGATCTACGGTCTTGAGCAGGACACAGCACATCGTATGGTGCGATGTCCCTCCTGCCTAGGGGGTTCTCCTGATGCGCCGATCACATTGTGGTCTGTGTTGGGCTCCGAGATTTGGTGTGACCGTATGTCCTCACCCTGCGTCGCGTCCGGCGGGGTGCACGGCGCGGGGTGCCAGCCCCCGGCGCCCCGGGTCGATATCCTCCCCGGGCACGCCGCGACGCGCCGTCCCGCACGCCCCCCGGGGCCCGGTGCGCGTACGCCCCCACCCCTAGGGGAAGGACCAGGGCGACAGCCCGGAACGGGTCATGGTGCAGCGGCGTCCCAGACGGTAGAAAGCAACGGGTGCGGCCCCCGTCCATGCGGGATCGCGCGCACCCGCGGATGCGGGACCCAATCCAAGGAGACAAAGCACCGTGGCCCTCTTGCGGCTCATCCTGAATGTCATCTGGCTCTTCGTCGCCGGTTTCTGGCTGGCGGTCGGCTATGTCATCGCCGGAGTCATCTGCTGCATCCTGATCATCACCATCCCGTTCGGGATCGCCTCCTTCCGCATGGCCAGCTACGCGATCTGGCCCTTCGGCCGGGAGCTGGTCCGCAACCAGGGGGCCGGCGGCGGCAGCACCTTCCTCAACGTCATCTGGTTCATCGTCGCCGGTTGGTGGCTGACGATCGGCCATATCGCCACCGCGGTCGGCCTCGCCGTCACTATCATCGGGATTCCGATGGCCTGGGCCTCGCTCAAGATGATCCCCGTGGCGCTGGCGCCGTTCGGCAACGAGATCGTGCGGAGCGGCCACCCCAGGGAACCCTGGCAGTTCTGAGGCCGTTGAGTTCCCGACGGGCCCGGGAGAACCAGGAGCCTCGTCCGCGCATCCCCCCGGTACCGCTTCCCCGTGCCCGTCGCCTCCTGTACGGGCATCACGCAGCATCATGAGAATGGAGTTCATGTGCAAGCCCAACGGCCGGGAGTGTGGGCGCTCCTGAACAAGTGGCTCACCGCCCGCAGGGCGAGAGCCGAGCGCCTCGCCCAGGTGGAGGCTCAGAACGAGCGCTCCGAGCCCGAACCCCAGGACCCCGACCAGGGCCCGGCCGAACAGGACGACGTCGGAGCGGGGGACATCCTGAAGTCGGTCAGCGACGTCGCATGGCGCTTCCTCCTCGTCGGTGTCGTGGCCGGCCTGGTCCTCTACGGGCTCGTCTACCTGTCGGTCGTCACCCTGCCGATGGTCCTCGCGGTGTTCATCACCGCCCTGCTCATGCCGCTCGCCAACCTGTTGCGGCGCAAGGGCCTGGGCCGGGGCTCGTCGACGGCGATCTCGGTCCTCACCGGACTCGTCATCTTCGGCGGCGTCATCTCGATGATCGTCACGCCCGCCGTGCAGGGCTTCGGCCCCCTGGTCGACAGCGTCACCAGCGCGGTCGGCGAGCTCCAGGACATCGATGTGCCCTTCGGGCTCGACCCGGCGCTGTTCACCGACATGATCGACGACGCCTGGGTGCAGATCCAGGCCATGATCTCCGAGAACCAGGACCAGCTGCTCAGCGGTGCCTGGACCGCGGGCGCCGCCGTGATCTCGGTCCTGGTCGGCATCGTCCTGATCATCGCCCTGACCGTGTACTTCGTGCACTCGGGCGACCAGCTCATGGACTGGTTCCTCACCCTGTTCCCGCCCCGGTCCCGTCCGGGCCTGCGCCACGCGGGCGACGTCTCCTACAACGTCATGGGGCGCTACGTGCGCGGCGTGGCCGCGGTCGGATTCTTCGACGCCGTCGGTATCGGCCTCGCCCTGGTGTTCCTGATCGACATCAACCTGGCCATCCCGCTGATCGTGCTGACCTTCGTCGGCGCGTTCCTGCCCATCATCGGCGCCTTCCTGACGGGCCTTCTCGCCGCGATGGTCGCGTTCGTCACCGAGGGCTGGATCGTCGCGCTCTTCGTCGTCGGCGCCGTGGTCCTGGTGCAGCAGCTGGAGAGCAACGTCTTCGCGCCGCGCATCTACGGTGCGTCGCTCGACCTGCCCTCGCCCGTCGTGCTGATCGCGATCTCCGTGGGCGCGGTGGTCGGTGGCGTCCCCGGGATGTTCCTGGCCACGCCGGTGGCCGCGGTCCTGGCGGCCCTGCTGCGCAACCGCCCGCCGAGCAGCCAGGACGGCTCCGCGCACACGCGGTCGGCGGTCCCCGACGACAAGCAACCCGTGGCGGCGGCAGCGGTCGTCGTGGCCAGGGCACCCAAGGCCGAGGCGCCCGAGGACAGCGGGACCGAGGGCACCGGCTCCACCGCCAAGGAGGAGTAGGGGCCCGCGGACGCCGCGGGGCGGGTGCCGGGGTGACCGGCGCCGCCCGACCGCGGGGAATGCACGGTGCCCCCGCCCCCGTTGACCGGGTGGCGGGGGCACCGCCCTGTCGGGGCGCTTCCAGAAAGGGATCGCCGCACCCCCCGTCCTTGCCGTTAGGCTGGGTCGGTCGGCCCGAAGGCCACCACCCCCCACCAACGCGGAGGAGCCACCGCTCCCGTCGCCGCGGGTGCGCGTCCGGCCGAACCGAACCGTCCCACCACCTCGTAGGAAGCCCCACCATGCTGATCGCCACCGATCTCGAACTGCGTGTCGGTCCTCGACTCCTGTTGGAGCCGACCACCTTCCGCGTCGCCGCCGGGGACCGGATCGGACTGGTCGGCCGCAACGGTGCGGGCAAGACGACCATGACCAAGGTGCTGGCGGGCGAGGGCCTGCCCACCGGCGGCACGGTCACCTCCTCCGGCACCATCGGCTATCTGCCGCAGGACCCGCGCACGGACGACCCGGACGTCATCGCCCGGGACCGCGTGCTGTCCGCACGCGGCATCGACGAGGCCCTGCGCGGTATGCGCGAGGCCGAGAAGAAGATGGCCAGCACCGACAACAAGACCCGTAACAAGGGTGTGCGCGCCTACTCCCGGTGGGAGGAGCGCCTGCACGTGCTGGGCGGGTACTCCGCCGAGGCCGAGGCCGCCTCCATCGCCTCCAGCCTGGGTCTGCCCGACAAGGTGCTCTCCCAGCCCCTGCACACGCTCTCCGGCGGCCAGCGCCGCCGCATCGAGCTGGCGCGCATCCTGTTCAGCGGCGCGGACACACTGCTGCTGGACGAGCCCACCAACCACCTGGACGCCGACTCCGTCGTCTGGCTTCGCGACTTCCTCAAGTCGCACCAGGGCGGACTCATCGTGATCAGCCACGATGTCGAACTGGTCGAGCACGTGGTGAACAAGGTCTTCTACCTGGACGCCAACCGCAGCGTCATCGACATCTACAACATGGGCTGGAAGCTGTACCTGGAGCAGCGCGAGGCCGACGAGCGGCGGCGCAGGCGCGAGCTGGCCAACGCCGAGAAGCAGGCCGACACCCTGCGCAAGCAGGCGGACAGGTTCCGGGCCAAGGCGTCCAAGGCGCGGGCGGCCCAGCAGATGCTCAACCGGGCCGACCGGCTCCTCGACGGCGTGCAGGGCGTCCGCAAGTCCGACAAGGTGGCCAAGCTGCGCTTCCCCGACCCGGCGCCCAGCGGCCGCACGCCGCTGATGGCGGAGGGGCTGTCCAAGTCCTACGGTTCGCTGGAGATCTTCACCGGCGTGGACCTGGCGATCGACCGGGGCAGCCGCGTGGTGATCCTGGGCCTCAACGGCGCGGGCAAGACCACGCTGCTGCGGCTGCTCAGCGGGGTCGAGGAGCCCGACACCGGCGCCGTGATCCCCGGGCACGGGCTCAAGCTCGGCTACTACGCCCAGGAGCACGAGACCCTGGACGTGAAGCGCAGTGTCCTGGAGAACATGATGAGCGCGGCCCCGCAGCTCCCGGAGGTGGAGGCGCGGCGCACGCTGGGCTCGTTCCTGTTCACCGGTGACGACGTCGACAAGCCGGCGGGTGTGCTCTCCGGCGGGGAGAAGACCCGGCTGGCCCTGGCCACGCTGGTCGTCTCCAGCGCCAACGTGCTGCTGCTGGACGAGCCCACCAACAACCTGGACCCGGCCAGCCGCGAGGAGATCCTGGCGGCGCTGCGCAACTACAAGGGCGCGATCGTGCTGGTGACACACGACGAGGGCGCGGTCGACGCGCTCCACCCCGAACGGGTCATCCTGCTGCCCGACGGTGTCGAGGACGTGTGGAACGCCGATTTCGAGGACCTGATCTCGCTGGCGTGAGACGGGGCCGTGAGGCCCCTTGGCGAGGGAGGTGGACGCCCAGCGCGCTGGGAGGTTCACCTCCCTCTTTTTCGGTTGCTGTTTGCGGCGTTCCGAAACCTGGGCCCAGGCGGGGGCCGCGGCGTGGCGCACGGTGGATGTGGCGGGGCGTGAGCGCGATGCCGGATCATGGCAGGGATTCCAGAAGCGGTTGACCGGACGAATCGGAGGAGTGAACTGTGGACGATGCGCTGAGGAAGGGCACCCGGGTGGCGGGGGCGGACCGTTCCGAGCTCGCGGCCCAGCTCAAGCGGCGCTACGACTCGGGGGAGAGCATCCGCATGCTGGCGGCGGCCACGGGGCGTTCCTACGGCTTCGTCCACCGGCTGCTCAGTGAGGCGGGAGCCGAGCTGCGCGGGCGGGGTGGGGCCACACGCAAGGCCTGAGGCCCGCACGCGCGACCGGTGGTTACCGATGAGTAATATCTGAGGTGACACCGAGCACGACGGAGGAACCCATGGCACAGGCGTCGAACGGGCCCGGGCAGCTGCCCACGGAAGCGGAGCTGACCCGGGCCGGGCTCAGACTGGCCGTGGACGGCCACGTCGCCCGCATCACCATCAGCCGCCCCGAACGGCGCAACGCCATGACCGGGCGCACCTGGACCACCTTGGCCCACATCGGCCAGACCCTCCCGGCCGATGTCCGAATCGTCGTGCTCGCCGGGGACGGCGACATCTTCTCCGCCGGGATCGACCTCACCATGTTCACCCCCGAGGGTGTGGACGGCGAGCGCTCCATGGTCGCGGGCATCCTCGACGGCTCCTCCACCGAGGCCGACGTCGAGGCGTACATCGCCGGCCTCCAGGAGGGCTTCCTCTGGCTGCGCCGCCCCGACCTGGTCAGCATCGCCGCCGTGCGCGGCCACGCCATCGGCGCGGGCTTCCAGCTGGCGCTCTCCTGCGACCTGCGCATCCTCGCCGACGACGCCAAGTTCTGCATGAAGGAACCCGCACTCGGCCTCGTCCCCGACCTCACCGGCACCAAGCCCCTCGTGGACATCGTCGGCGTCAACCGCGCGGTCGAGATCTGCCTGACCGCCCGCCGCGTCGGCGCCCAGGAGGCCCGCGAACTCGGCCTGGCCGAACTCGTCGTCCCCGCCGACGAGCTCTCCGGCGCCGTGGACGACGTCGTCGCCGCACTCCTGGCCACGGACGCCGAGGCCGCCGTCGCCACCAAGGCCCTCCTCCAACAGGCCGCGGCCAACACGCTCGAAGAGCAGGCCGCCGCGGAGCGCCGCGCCCAGGTCGGCCGCCTGACCGCCCTCGCCAGGACGATGTCTGCCTAGGCTCGCCGGCCACGTGGGACGAGGCGGTCGCGCACCCGTGGCGAGACACCTTCGGACGGGATGGGGGAGATCCGTATCACCGGTGAAAAACCCCCATCCCGTCCCCGTTCCCGGATGATCTCTAGTACGCTCTTGCAAGCGGTCGTTCAGTAATGCCGCGCGCATCCGAGCGCGCCGAGGCCGCACAAGACGCGGAGAGCGTGTCGACCCCGTCGGCGCCACTCTTACCCGAAGAGCTGCTCGTCCCCACACAGTGGGATCTGCCGAGCGTAGGAGCCCCGATGATCGAAGGGGTCCGCTTCCGCGTGTGATCAGGCGCGTTTGTGTGATTTCTTCGCTGGGTCCGCTGTGGCCGTGTGGAGCCTTCCTCGAAACGCCGCCAAACGATGAGGAAGGTACACGTCACTTGACGACGGACACTGCCGTAATGCCTGCTTTTGACACCCTGGGGCTTCCCCAGGACATCGTCGACGAGCTGGCCAAGAACGGTGTGACCACCCCGTTCCCGATCCAGGCCGCCACCATCCCCGACGCCATCGAGGGCCGCGACGTCCTCGGCTGCGGTCGCACGGGATCGGGCAAGACCCTGGCCTTCGGCCTGCCGGTCCTGATGCGCGCCGCCGAGCGCCGCGCCGCAGCCAACCGCCCCCGGGCCCTGATCCTGGTTCCCACCCGCGAACTCGCCCACCAGGTGCGCGACGCCCTGCGCGGTTACTCCCGCGTCGTGGGTGTGCGCGTCGGCGACGTCGTCGGCGGTAGCTCCTACACCCGACAGATCAACGAACTGCGCCGTGGCGTCGAGGTCCTCGTCGCCACCCCCGGCCGCCTGTCCGACCTCATCGACCAGGGCGTCTGCGACCTGAGCGACGTCGAGGTCTCGGTGCTGGACGAGGCCGACCAGATGTGCGACATGGGCTTCATGCCGCAGGTCAGCGAGCTCCTCGACCAGGTGCGCCCCGACGGCCAGACCCTGCTGTTCTCGGCCACACTCGACGGTGACGTCGACAAGCTGGTCCGCAAGTACATGAACGACCCGCAGACCCACTCCGTGGACCCGCCGGTCTCCCAGGTCACCGCCATGGAGCACCACCTGCTCAAGGTGCTGCCCCGTGACAAGAACAAGATCATCACCCTGATCGCCGCGCGCGACGGCCGCACGATCCTGTTCGTGCGCAGCAAGTACCGCGCGGACTCCATCAGCGAGCAGCTGGCGGCGGCGGGCGTGCCCTCCGCGTCCCTGCACGGCGGCAAGACGCAGAGCGTGCGCACCCGCACCCTCGCCAAGTTCCGCGAGGGCAAGATCCAGGCGCTGGTCGCCACCGACGTCGCCGCCCGCGGCATCCACGTCGACGGCATCGACATGGTCGTCAACATCGACCTGCCCGCCGGGCACAAGGACTACCTGCACCGCGGTGGCCGTACCGCGCGCGCCGGTGCCTCCGGCCTGGTCGTCTCCCTGGTCGCGCCCAACCAGCGCCGCATGGCGCGCCGCCTGCTCAGTGACGCCGGCGTCGACGCCAAGCAGCACCTGGTCAACCCGGGCGACGAGTTGCTCTCCGAGGTGACCGGGGCCAAGGAGCCCTCCTGGGAGCCGTGGATCGAGCCGCCCGAGCCCGTGCGCGAGCGTCGCGGGCGCGGCGGCCCCCGTCGCAGCGGCGGCTACGGCGGCAGTGGCGGTAGTGGCGGCGGTTACCGGGGTGGCTACCGCGGCGACCGCAGTGGCGGTGGCGGCGGCTACCGCGGCGGTAGCGCCGGTGGTGGCGCCGGTGGTGGCGGCTACCGGGGCGACCGTCCCCGCACCGACCGGGGCGAGGGCGGCGGCTTCCGTGACGGAGAGCGTCCCCGCACCGACCGCGGTGAGGGCGGCGGCTACCGCGGTGGAGAGCGTCGCGAGTACGCCCCGCGCACCGAGGGCGGCTACCGTGGCGGCGACAACCGCGGCGGTGGCGGCTACCGTGGCGGCAGCGCCGGTGGTGGCGGCTACCGTGGCGGCGACAACCGCGGCGGTGGCGGCGGCTACCGGGGCGACCGTCCCCGTACCGACCGCTACGACTCCGCCCCGCAGCACTAGGGTGTGAACGCACTCGGGCCCGGCAGGTTCTCCTGCCGGGCCCGAGCCTTGTACCGGGGTCACCCTCATCTCTCGGACAGTGGCACCTCGCGCAGGAGGAGTTCTGTTCCATGCCGGAACGGTGGGAAGGGCGCGTCCGGCTGGCCACGGGCCCCACCCCCACAGGTCGGCCCCCGATCATGTGCCCGCCCGGGGTTGTTGACCCATTACGGTCTTTTACCGCCCCTTCGCGTGTCCGAATCGCCCTGAACCGGGGGCGGAGTGGACAGTTGCGGACAGCCCCGATGCCGTACTCGGGACCACCACGCCGCCTGAAGGGGAACGCGTGAACGTCCTCAACGTCCTTCTCGTCGCCGTCAACGACTTCTTCTGGAGCTACTTCCTCATCCCGCTCCTGGTCGTTCTCGCCCTGTACTTCACGGTGCGTTCGGGACTCGTGCAGCTGCGGCTGTTCCCGGAGATGTTCCGGGTGCTGAGGAGCAGTCCGGGAATCGCGCCCGACGGCGGCAGGGAGATCTCCTCCTTCCAGGCCTTCGCCATCTCCGCCGCCTCCCGGGTGGGGACCGGGAACATCGTCGGGGTGGCGACCGCGATCATGCTGGGCGGGCCCGGAGCGGTCTTCTGGATGTGGGCGATGGCCTGCGTGCTGGGAGCGGCGGCGTTCGTGGAGTCGACGCTGGCCCAGCTGTACAAGGTGCGCACCAGCACGGGGTTCCGGGGCGGACCCGCGTACTACATGTTCCTCGGCCTGGGCCAACGGTGGATGGGCGCCCTCTTCGCGGTCCTCATCACCATCACCTTCAGCCTCGTCTTCAACTCCGTGCAGGCGAACAGCATCTCCGGCGCCGTCTCCACCTCCGCGCAGGACCTGGGCTCGCCCACCGGCTGGTTCCTGAACGTGCTGATCGGACTGGCGCTGGCCGGGCTGACCGCGGCCGTCATCTTCGGCGGGGTGCGCCGCATCGCCACGGTCGCCCAGGCACTCGTGCCCCTCATGGCGATCCTCTACATCCTGCTCGGCGCGGCCGTGGTGATCCTCAACATCGATGAGCTGCCGCGGGTCGTCTCCGACATCTTCGCCTCGGCGTTCGGTCTGCGCGAGGCCGCGGCCGGCGGCGTGGGCGCCGCGATCGTGCAGGGCCTGCGGCGCGGGATGTTCTCCAACGAGGCGGGCCTGGGGTCCGCCCCCAACGCGGGTGCCACCGCCTCGGTCTCCCACCCCGCCAAACAGGGCCTCGTGCAGGCCCTCGGCGTGTACTTCGACACCTGGCTGATCTGCTCGGTGACCGCGTTCATCGTCCTCGTGTACACCCCCGACTTCTCGGCGGAGGCCGGGGCCGAGGTCACCCAGCGGGCCCTCCAGTTCTCCCTGGGCGACTGGTCCGTGCACGCCCTCACGGTGATCCTGTTCCTGCTGGCGTTCACCTCCGTACTGGGGAACTACTACTACGGCGAGTCCAACCTCCGGTTCCTGGACGCCGACCCGCAGCACATGACCTACTTCCGCTACGCGGTGCTGGCCGCGGTGTTCATCGGCTCCGTGGCCCCGCTGACCGTGGTGTGGAACCTGGCCGACATCGCCATGGGGGCCATGGCCACCGTCAACCTGGTGGCCCTGGCACCGCTGTCCACCGTCGCCTTCCGCCTGCTGGCCGACTACAGCCGCCAGCTCCGCAACGGGCTCGACCCGCAGTTCACGCTGTCCAAGATGCCCGACATCCAGAACGTGCAGTGCTGGGGCCCCGCCTCCGGTTCCCTCCCCGAGGACGTCCAGCGGGGGGAGGGGGAGGCCCCGAGCGACCCGGCCACGGCCCTGGCGGAGCAGGACGCGGACGGCGGTGGGACGGGTGGTGCCCACACGGACCCCGGCGGGGAGGAGGGCGCCCCGGGCGACGGCGGCCAGGAGGAGGGCCCGACGGAGCGCTAGCGGGTCCGTCCGACGCCGAAGCGCCGGTGACGGGCAAGCGCGCACGGCCTGCGGTGTCCGGCTCCGCTCCGACCCGTGGGGGACGGTCGTCCACAGGGGGGGAGCGGGCTTGTCCCGGCCGAAAACGATTGTCGGTATTATGCGTGAAGACCCCACCCGACCACCACGGAGACCGACGTGCCCGACCGGACCACACCGGCCGCCGAACCCACCCCGCAGCCGGCCTCCCTCGGCGACTCCCTCGCCGGGGGGTGGGCGGAGCGCGGCGAAGAGCTTCCCCCCGCGGACTGGGGGCGCGAGCGGGGCCGCCGCAGGACCGGGACGGTCTGGCTGTTCGCCCTGTTCATCACCGCGATGGCGCTGGGCCACGCCTGGATCTCGGACGAGCTGACCAGCCAGGCGTTCCTCGCGTGGGCCACCATCTTCACCGCGATCAGCTTCCAGGCGCTGCCCTTCCTGGTGTTCGGGGTGGCGTTGTCGGCCGCGCTCACCGCGTTCGTGCCGCCCTCGGCCTACCAGCGGTTCATCCCGTCCAAGCCGAGCCGGGCGGTACCGGTCGCGGGGGTCTCCGGGGCCCTGCTGCCAGGCTGCGAGTGCGCCTCGGTGCCCATCGCCGGGAGCCTGATCAAGGGCGGGGTCGCCCCTGCGGCCGCGCTCACCTTCCTGCTGGCGGCGCCCTCCATCAACCCGGTCGTCATGATCGCCACGGCGGTGGCCTTCGCCGGACAGCCCGAGATGGTCCTGGCCCGGTTCGTGGCCTCGCTGCTGGCGGCCGTGGTCATCGGATGGATCTGGGTGCGCTTCGGCCGCGCCGACTGGCTGCGCCTGCCCACGCACGCGCACGCGCCCGGAAGCTCCCGGTGGCAGGTCTTCCGTGAGTCGATGCTGCACGACATGATGCACGCGGGCGGCTACCTGGTGGTCGGAGGCCTGGCCGCCGCCACCCTCAACATCATGGTGCCGCGCGAGTGGCTGCTGACGGTCGCCGGTATGCCGGTGGTCTCGGTCCTCGTGCTGGCCCTCCTCGCCATCCTGCTGTCCATCTGCTCCGAGGCCGACGCGTTCGTCGCCGTCAGCCTCACCGACTTCTCGCCCACGGCCAAGCTCGCGTTCATGGTGATCGGACCGATCGTCGACCTCAAGCTCCTCGCGATGCAGGCGGGCGTGTTCGGCTGGCGCTTCGTGGTCCGCTTCGCGCCGCTGTGTCTGCTGGTCGGTCTGCTCAGCACGTTCCTGATCGGAGGACTGATCCTGTGAACCGCATCGCCCAGGGGCTCACCCTCGTCCTGCTCGGCGCGGCCGCGCTGACCAGTACGATCCCCACCGACCTCTACCTCAACTGGGTCAAGGCCGGTTTCGGACCCTTCCTCATCGCCGCCGGTGCGGTGATGGTCCTCCTCGGGGTGCTCGTCATCGTCGCCGAGATCCGCGGCGAGGGCGATGCGGTGGAGGAGCGGCACGAACAGGAGGAGCCCGCCGCGGTCCACGCGCAGAGCGCGTCCGCCGTGGAGAGGGACTACGAGGAGGCGTACGACCGCAGACGCGGTCACGACCACTCCCGTGCCCCCGGTGTCGCCTGGCTGCTCCTGCTCCCGGTGCTCGCCGTGTTCGTCGTCGCCCCGCCCGCGCTGGGCTCCTACACCGTGGAGGCCACGTCCGGTTCGTCCGGGCCGCCCCCGGAGGACCGGCGCTCGGGCGTGTTCGACGACGGGGTCGAGGAGGCGGCCCCGGGTGAGGTGGTCACCATGGACATCCGGCAGTTCGTGATGCGCGCCTGGATCGACGAGGACCGGCTGCTGGCAGGGCAGGAGGTCGAACTGACCGGGTTCGCGGTGCCCGAGAAGGACGGGGACGGGTGGTACCTGGCCCGCCTCCAGATGGCGTGCTGTGCCGCCGACGCCGTCGTCAACAAGGTGTACATCTCCAACGAGCCCGCACCCGAGGCCGACACCTGGTGGACGGTGCGGGGCACCTGGGTCGAGCCCGAGGGCGAGATCTTCGAGGTCAGCGAACACGAGCTGACGGCCCTGGAGGTCCAGGAGGTCACCGACCCGCCGGACCCCTACGAGTAGGGGCCCGCGGGGCGCGCACCGCCTCCCGGGGCCGACGCCGCTCCCTCCCCGGTCCGCTCTCCGCCACACCGTTCACCTTTCGCCGGATTATGGTTGCGCTGGGTGACAATGGGCGGGTGTCAGAGCGGAGCGGGCGTGGGGGAGTGTGGGGCAGGCTGCGCCCCCGGTCGATCCGTGCCCGGGTCACCGCCGGAGCGATCGTCGCCCTGATGCTGGTCGGCGGGCTGTCGCTCTTCCTCAGCAGTTTCCTCATCCGGGAGATAGCGCTGAACCAGGCCAGGGACCAGGCCGACACCGAGGCCCGCCGGGTCTCCGAGCACATCGCCACCGAGCGCTACGAGGGCACCATCCCCGACGGTTCGACGATCCTGCGCGTGCAGATCGTCGACTGGGAGACCGGTGAGGTGGTCGCGGCCACCGATTCGGTGGAAGGCCAGCCCGCGATGACGGAGGAGCGTCCGGCCCGGGGGGACTTCCGCCTCGACACCACCGTCTGCGGCGAGGTCGCGGGACCCACGCCCGAAGACTGCCTGCTCGTCGTCGGGTACGGCGTCAACGAATCCGAGTACGGCGAGGCCCTCGTCCTGGCCGCGGCGAGGACGCCCGGCATCCTGGAGACGGGTTCGATCGAGATGGTGCTGCTGGGGACGGCCGTGGTGCTCCTCGTCGTCACCGGGGCCATCATCTGGTTCGGGGTCGGCCGAGCCCTGCGTCCGGTGGAGAGGATCAGCGCCCAGCTCGACACGCTCTCCGCCAGCGACCTGAACCGCAGGCTCCCCGTCCCCCACACCCACGACGAGATCGCCCACCTGGCCCGCACCGCCAACGCGAGCCTGGCCCGGCTGGACGAGGCCGTCACCCGCCAGCGGCGGTTCGTCTCCGACGCCTCGCACGAGCTGCGCAACCCCATCGCGGGGATGCGCGCCAAGCTGGAGGTCGAGCTCTCCGACCCCGAACCCGACACCCGCTCGCGCGAACTCCTGCTCACCGGCCTGCTCTCGGACACCGAGCGGTTGGAGAACATCGTCTCGGACCTGCTCGAACTCGCCCGCCTGGACACCGATGTGGCCCTTCAACGGGAGCCGATGGACCTGACGGCGGTCATCACGGGGGAGTTCGTGGACAAGCGACGCCACCCCGCACTGCGGGTGCACGCCTCCGGCCCGGTCCACGTGACCCTCAACAGGCTCCGTCTGGTCCGCGTCCTCACCAACCTGATCGCCAACGCCGAACGCCACGCCCGGTCCCGGGTCGACGTCATCGTCGAGCGCGAGGGGGACGCCGCGGTGGTGGAGGTCCACGACGACGGGACCGGCATCCCCGCCATGGACCGCGAACGGATCTTCGAACGGTTCGCGCGACTCAAGGAGTCGCGTGAGCGGGACCCGGGCGGTAGCGGACTGGGCCTGCCCATCTCGCGCGAGATCGCCCGGTCCTACGGGGGCAGCCTCACGGCCGGGCACAGCGACCTGCTCGGCGGTGCGGTGTTCACCCTGCGCATCCCCGACACCAGCGAGTAGCGGAGGAGGGGGATGTGCCATCCGGAGGCGAACTGATCGCACTGCCCGCCGGCGGGAACGGGCCGAAGCACCCCAACTACTTCCTCCTCGGGTTCGTCGGTGCCCTGGGCGTGCTCACCGCGTGGTTCCTCACCCAGGCACTCGTCGGGGCCCGTGCGGTCCTGGTCTACATCCTCGTCGCGCTCTTCCTCGCGGTCGGGCTCAACCCCGTGATCGAGGGGCTGCGCCGCCGGGCGCGCATGCCGCGCTGGGGGGCCATCCTCACGGTGTGCCTGACGCTGGTGTTCTTCGCCGCGGTGTTCGTCTGGACCATCGTGCCTCCGCTCACCGAGCAGGTGGCGAGCTTCGCCACGAACCTGCCGGACACCCTGAACGATCTCCAGAACACACCCTTCTTCGCCGACCTGGAGCAGCGCTACGACCTGCTCGACCGGTTCGAGGGAGTGGTCACCGCACCGGACTTCGGACAGCAGCTCTTCGGAGGGCTGGTCGGGGTCGGTCAGGTCGTGTTCAACTCCCTGTTCGCCACGTTCACGGTGCTCGTCCTGACGCTGTTCTTCATGGCCTCGCTGCCCGCGATCCTGGATGTGTCCTACCGGTTCGTGCCGCGTTCCAGCCGCGACGGCGTACGCCGGATCGGCGACGAGATCGTCCGGCGCATCGGCTCGTTCATCGCGGGCCAGCTGGTGGTGGCGGTCTTCGGCGGCGTGGTGGCGTTCTTCTTCCTGTGGGCGATCGGCTCGGCCTACGCCCTGACCCTGGCCCTGGTGGTGGCCGTGACCGCGCTCATCCCGCTCGTGGGAACCACCATCGGGGCGCTGGTGGCCTCCCTGGCGGTGGCCCTGGGAAACCCGTTGCTGGGTCTGGTCACACTGGTGTTCTTCCTGGTCTACCAGCAGATCGAGAGTTATGTGATCTCGCCGCGGGTAATGCGTCACGCGGTGGACGTCGCGCCGACCGCGAACATCACCGCGGCGCTGGTCGGCGGGGCACTGATGGGGCTCGTGGGTGCCCTGTTGGCGATCCCGACGGCGGCGGCGCTCACCATCATTCTGAAACAGGTGGTGTTCCCCCGCCTGGAGCGCCGCTGAGGCCGACCGGAATAGGCTGCGGGGATGGGGAAGGAGCCGCGAGGCGGCGCCGGCGGGCGCGGCCGGCGGATGTCGCGGGCCGTGCTGCTCGCGGTCTGGGTCGCGGTACTGGTTCTGGCGCTGGTCCAGGGGCCCGGCCCGGACGCACTGCGCAGCTGGGTGGAGGGCGCGGGCGCGGCCGGTCCCGCGGTCTACCTCGCCGCCTACGTCGTGGCGGTGTTCGCCTTCGTGCCCCGGCCTGCCCTGAACGCCCTCGCGGGGCTGCTGTTCGGGGTGCCCCTCGGACTGGTCCTGGCACTGGTGGGAGGTGTGGGCGCCGCCCTGGTCCAGTTCGCGGTGGCCCGGCACGTGGCCGGCGACGCGGTGGCGCGGCGGCTGTCCGAGGGGGTCCGCGGCCGGCTGGACGCACTGGCGGGCGGGCATGCGTTTGTGGCGGTGCTGCAGTTGCGGTTGCTACCCGTGGTTCCGTACCAGGCGGTGAACTACGGCCTCGGGCTGACCCGGATGGGCGTGTGGCCGTTCGCCTCGGGCACGTTCGCGGGAGCTGTCCCCGCGACGGCGGCACTGGTACTGGTCGGGGGCGGGGGAGCCGACCTCGGTGTACCGGTGGCCGTGGCGGGGACGCTGCTCGCCGTGGTGATCGGTGCGGTGTGGTGGGTGCGGAGCCGGTCCGCGGCGGGGCCCGGGCCCCGGGAACGGCCGGCCTGAGCCGGGGCCCGCCACCACGGGGCCGTGCCCTACCCGCCGGAGGGGCCGAAGAGGGCCACCTCGTCGGGGGTGGGGCGCTCCATCTCGAAGGGGAGGATCTCCCCGCCGTCGCTGTCGGTGACCATCGGCTCCTGGAGGACCTCGGGTTCCTCCCCCGTCCTGTTCTGCACCACCATGACGCCGGAGTAGCCGCTGTGGTCGTCCTCGGTGGCCGCGAACGGGACCAGACCGGGGCCGACCCACTCGTGTGCGTGCAGGGTGTCGATCAGGTTCGGCCGGGTCAGGTCGGGTCCGGTCTCCATCAGCAGCTGGGCGAACAGGGTCGCCTGCACCATGCCGTACACGGTCGTGTCGGTGAACGGGGTGCCCTCGTTGTACTCCTCATGGATCTCCAGGAAGAACTCGGTCCACGGGTCCTCGCGCTGGGCCGCCATGGGCAGGAACGCGGTGATGATCAGCCCGTCGGTGAAGCCCTCCGCCGGGAGGTCCTCCGCGGCGGTGCCCTCCGCGTACTCCTCGATGAGACCGGTGACGATCTCCACGTCGCCGCCGAAGCTGGGGGCGATCCACTGCGGGGTGTACCCCATGGCGGTCGCCTCCATGATGGCCATGCCCAGGAACGCGGGGATGCAGTGGCAGACCGCGACGTCGGCACCGGAGGCCTTCAGTTCGGCGACCTGCCCGTCGAGTTCGGGGACACCCGGGTCGTAGGACTCCCAGGCCACGATCTCCTCGGTGAGGTACTGCTCGATCCCGGCGTGGGAGGAGGGGCCGACGTCGTCGTTCTGGTAGAGCAGGCCCACGTCGTCACCGGGGAAGTTCTCCGCGATGAAGCTGCCCTGGACCTTGGCCTCCCTTGAGTAGTCGACCTGGAATCCGTAGCTGTAGGGGTAGACCTCCGGCTGGTCCCAGGCCAGGGCGCCCGACGAGACGAAGAGGTCGGGGACGCCCTCCTCGTTGAGGTCGTCGATCACCGCCTCGTGGGTCGGCGTCCCCAGGCCGCCGAGCATCGCGAAGATCTCGTGGTCGTTGATGAGGGCGTCGGTGGCCTCCATCGTCCGCGCGGGGTCGAACGCGTCGTCCTGGACCTGGTACTCGATCCGGCGTCCGTGGATGCCGCCGTTGTCGTTGATGTAGTCGAACACCGCGCGGGCGCCGGTGGACACGTGGCGGAATCCGGGAGAGGCCGGTCCGGTGAGGGGCTGGTGCGTGCCGATGACGACGGCGTCGTCACTGACCCCCCGGGTGTCGGCCTCCGGGGCCGCGGCCCCGTCGTCCGCGGCCTGGCCGCCGGAGCACGAGGAGACGAGAACCGCGACGGCCAGTGCCGAGGCGGTGGTGCTCAGTGTTCGCATGTGTGGTGTCCTGGGCTAGGTCGCGCCTGATCAGACTGGGTGTGTGGCCCCTGGGGGAGTAGTTCACGGGTGTGAAACGGGAGGCGGTGGAAAACCTACTCACGAGTACGTTACTTGCGAGTAAACACCATACGCGTGCCGCACGCCACCGCGATATGAGCGGCGTCGGTGCGCACTCGGGCGGTGGAGGCTCGGGTCCGCGCGCACGGACGGCTACCGCGTGCCCACAGCCGGAAGCCGGTCTTCGCCGTGTTGCCGGGAGGCGCCGGGTGCGTGCGGGCCCGTGGTGCGGATCACAGGCGGCCCCGGTGGGGGGTCAGGCCGGGCCCTGGGAGCGGCCGGAGCCTGCGGTGGGAACGGCGCCGTCGGCGGGGTCGGCCGCCCCCGCGGACCTGGGCGCCCCCCGCAGGATCTCGCGCGCCAGCCGCGCGATGCCGTCGGAGGCCTGGTGCACCGCGCTGTCCCGCCGCCAGACCAGGAGGTGTCGCAGCTGAATGGGCGCGCCCTCCAGCGGGCGGATCACCACGCCCCGGCCGGTGTCGAAGTCCGACTGGCAGGGGGCGATCGCCCGGCGGTCGGCGATGAGGTCGCGGATCTCCGACCTGTCGTAGAGGCGGTAGGGCACATCGGGGCTGAACCCCGCGCGCTGGCAGGCCAGGTAGAAGCACTCGGGCCAGCCGGTGCCGTCCGGCGGGGTCAGCGCCCACGGGCACCCGGCCAGGTCGCCCAGCCGGATCAGCGGCTGGTGCGCGCGCGGGTGGTCCGCCCACAGGGCCACGTGCAGCGGTTCCACCGAGAGCATGGCCCAGGAGAGGGGGCCGTCCGTGGACAGGTCGCGGTCCACGTAGTCGATGGTGGTCCCCAGATCCAGGCGTCCGGCGCGTACCAGGTCCGTGACCAGCTTGGGGGAGTACTCGGTGCGCACGTGCACGGGGACGTTGGGGAAGACCTCCGGCAGCCGGGCCGAGAGTTCTATGGTCAGCGGTCCGGCCCCGCCCACCCTGAGCGTGGCGGGAGAGGCCCCGCGCGCGGTGATGTCGTGCAGCAGGTCGTCCATGGACAGCAGGACCGAGCGCGCGCGTACCAGGACGAAATCCCCCAACTCGGTCGGGCGGACCCCCGCACGCCCCCGGTGGAACAGCTGTCCGCCGACCTCCCGCTCGATCCGCTGGAGCTGGGTCGTGAGAGCGGGCTGGGAGGTGGAGAGCGCGGCTGCCGCCTTGGTCACGCTGCCGGTGTCGGCCAGGAGGCAGATGGTGCGCAGGTGGCGGAGTTCGAGGTCCATGCGTGGAATCTAGGACGGCCGAGGGGTCCGTGTACAGCCGTCTTGTTCGGGAAGGCGCTGGGAGTCGTGGTGTCCAGGCGGTCGGCGGTCCGCTTCGCGGCTGTCGAGGGGCGGGCGTCCCCGGCCCGCGTGCGCGCGCGTCCCGTGGGATAGGGTGCCGCTCATCACCATATAGTTTGACGTCCTACTACATCCACACAATGGATGGGTCGGGGCGCAACCGCGGGAGAGGCTCATGGCGGTCGAACGTACGCTGTACACACCAGAGGCGGAACAGCTCCTCGCTCTGACCAGGGAGATCGTCGACAAGGAGCTCGCCCCCCGCGCCTCCCAGGACGAGGAGGAGGGGGTCTTCCCCCGCGAGGTCTTCCGGGTCCTGGGTGCGGCGGGCCTGCTCGGACTCCCGTACCCCGGCGAGTACGGGGGCGGCGAGCAGCCCTACGAGGTGTACCTCCAGGTGGTGGAGGAACTCGCGCGCGGATGGCTCGCGGTGGGACTGGGCGTCAGCGTCCACACCCTGTCCTGCTACCCGATGGCCGCCTTCGGCAGCGAGGAGCAGAAGGCCGCCCACCTGCCCGGCATGGTCGGCGGCGACCTCCTCGGCGCCTACGGCCTGTCCGAGAGCACGTCCGGTTCCGACGCCGCAGCCCTGACCACCCGCGCCGAGCGGGTGGAGGGCGGCGGTTACCGGGTCGACGGTGCCAAGGCCTGGATCACCCACGGGGGCGAGGCCGACTACTACTCCCTCTTCGCCCGCACCGGCCCGCGGGACTCGGGAGCCCGGGGCATCAGCTGCCTCCACGTCCCCGCCGGGACCCCCGGGCTGGGGTCGGCCCCGCCCGAACGCAAGATGGGCATGCGCTCCTCACCGACGGCCGGGGTCCTCCTCGACGACGTCCGGCTCGGCGCCGACGCCCTGATCGGGGAGGAGGGCAAGGGCTTCGGCATCGCCCTGGCCGCGCTCGACTCCGGTCGCCTGGGCATCGCCGCCTGTGCCGTGGGCGTCGCCCAGGCCGCACTGGACGCCGCGGTGGCCTATTCCAGGGAACGCCGCCAGTTCGGCAGCTCGATCGGCGACTTCCAGGGCGTCGGCTTCATGCTCGCGGACATGGCCACGCAGATCGCCGCCTCCCGTGCCCTCTACCTGTCCGCGGCCCGGCTGCGCGACGCCGGACGGCCCTTCGGCCAACAGGCCGCCATGGCCAAGCTGATGGCCACCGACACGGCGATGCGGGTCACCACCGACGCGGTCCAGGTCTTCGGCGGCTACGGCTACACCCGCGACTTCCCGGTCGAGCGCTACATGCGCGAGGCCAAGGTGCTCCAGATCGTGGAGGGCACCAACCAGGTGCAGCGCCTCGTGATCAGCCGCCACCTGGCGTGCGAGGGCAGCTGACCGTCGGAGGCCGTTACGGAGGAGGCGGTTGAGGAGCTCTTCCGATCATGGCGCGGACGAGGGGTCGACACGTTCGTCGTC
>NZ_JBHXQY010000035.1:0-55695 GCF_042716955.1 Nocardiopsis sp. NPDC058631
TGCGGCGGGCAGGGCTGGTCGTCGCCACTCGGCGGGGCAAGTGGACCTACTACCGCCGCGACGAGGCGAACATCGCCCGCCTTCTGGAGACCCTGCGCGACGTGTTCTAAATCCCAACGCGGCTCCGGATAGGCCGCCGTCGCGGTGCAGGGCCCCGACGCTGGACCCGGACCGGCCCGACCAGGTGACTCTGTCCGCGCTCGCCCGGCGTTTCGACGTGAAGCCGGCGAGCCTGTACTCGCACCTGAAGAACTCACACGAGCTCAAGACCCGTATTGCGCTGTTCGCGCTGGTGGGCAACCAATGGAATTCGTTGACCAGCCGTAACGTGGCTTCCGCCGGGTTGGATTCCCGCGCAGGAGTGCCCGCGTTCCCGCCCCTGGGCGTCGGCGCTGCCGCGAACGCGCCCATCATCGATGGGGCCCGCCGAACCCGACTGTGTTTCGTCACCTGGGGCGGCCTATTTCGCCGGTAACCCCAGGTGGCTGGCCTCCCACAGTCCTATGTGTCACACCTCAGTGGCACACTTGCGGCGCAACAACACCCGATGGCAGTTTTCCAACGAGCAGGAGCACTCGTCCTGGCAGTGGGATGTTCAGGAGACCACGACCGTCTCGGCCGACGGGCAGGTCGAGGTCAGGTCCGAGTTCGCCGGGCCGAGGGGAGCGTCGACGGAGCCACTGCACGCTCGAACATCCGACCCGTCGTGCGTCCCCGTGCGGCGGTTTCCGGTGCCCGTCGAAAGCTTCCTCTGCCCCGTTCCGGAATTCGGCGACTGGCAGGTGTTCGCGCCGTTCCTCGCCCAGCAGGGCCACGAGCCCGCCACGACCGTAGTCCTGAGCGACGTGTCGGTGGACGAAGGATCGGGACCGCTGCGCGCCACCGGAATCGAGCAACTGTTCAGTCCGGGCGCGTGCGTCACTCCGGATGGGCCGGCTGTCGTCGAGCCCGTTGACGCCGGCCTGCTGCGGATCACGTCAGGGCAGCTGGCGGTCTCGGACCCCGACTGGGCCGGAGAGACCCCGCGGACCGTCGCTGTGCCACCGGGCGAGTTCCCGGTCACGTTGTCGCTTTTGCGCGCGGCACGCGGGGCCGATGTCGCCGCGGCCAGGGTGACGAAGAGGTCCTTGTTCGCAAAGTTCCAGTTCTCCACGACCTGGAGTCCTTCATGGATCTCGCGCCGCATCTCGACATCCGCGAGGTAGTCGCACACGAACGCCGTGCGCACCGCGCGCCCCAGCTCTTCGATCGCCTGGTAGGTGGGGTGCTTGGGGCCGCCGCGGGTGAAGCGCCGCAGCACGTCCTTGGACAGGTTCTCTCTGGTGGCCACCGAGGTGAACTCGGCGTACTTCAGGATGTCCAGGAGGTCGATGGTGCCCCAGCCCCGTTCGATCTCGCCTTTGACGGCCACCAAGTCCCCACCGGCCGTGCCCTCACCCGTATCGCCACCGTTCCCGACAACCAGGTCCTCCGGCCGCGAGCGCGTCGCGTACGAGATCCGGTCCACCCTGCTGCGGCAGAACTGGGCCTCGAAGTCCGTGACCGCCCGGCCCACCAGCCGCTGCACTTTCGCCGGGGCCGGCGGCTCGATGTGATCATTAGTGAGTCGGGGCCGTCGCTGCCTGTGTCTCTACAGGCCCTCGCCCGGTCGCTCAGAGGAGGGCGCCGCCGGAGACCTCAACGCGCTGGGCGGTGACCCAGCGCAGGCCCTCGGAGGCCAGCGTGGCGATGGCGTCGCCGATCTCCTCAGGTTCGCCGACGCGGCCGAGCGCGGTCTGTCCGGCCAGAACCTGGCGCATCTCGGCGTCGTCCCGCATCGCTCCACCGTTGAAATCGGTGGCGGTCGGTCCCGGGGCGATGGAGTTGACCCGGATTCCGCGCGGGCCGAGTTCTGCGGCGAGGGTGCGGCTCACGGCTTCGACGGCGGCCTTCGAGGCGGAGTAGACCGAGGTGGCGGGGCTGGTGTGGCGGGTCAGTGACGTCGAGACGTTGATGACGCGACCACCCTGGGCCAGCAGCGGCGCAAGTGACTGGATGAGGAAGAACGTGCCCCGGACGTTGGTGCCCATCACCGTGTCGAAGTCGTCGGTCGTGACGTCCTCAAGTGGTCCGAAGATCCCCACTCCCGCGTTGTTGACCAAGATGTCGAGCCGCGAAGTACCCCAGCGCTCCAGCTGCTCGCTCAGTTCGCAGGTGAAGGACGCGAAAGAGGAGACGTCGCTGATGTCGAGCCGCAGAACAGCGGCAGTCCCACCCACCGCCTGCACCTGTTCCACCGTCTTCTCAGCCCCGGCCGCATCACCGCGGTGGGTGACCAAGACCCGCACCCCGCGTCTGGCCAGAGCGATGGCCGCGCCGCGTCCGAGGCCGCGATTCGCACCGGTCACCAAAGCGATCTTGTCGATCGTCATGAACTGTTCCTCCACCGCGCGGCTACCGGAGTTCACCCGGCGCCACAGATCAGGAGGCGAGTCACTCGACTCGCCTTGCTCTCGTATCGTAGGCGGGACCACCGAGGCGAGTCAAGTGACTCGCCTCGTCTCTGCGGCATACTGTCCGCATGGCAGCAGAACTCTCCGCGCACCATCGCAGGCTCGCTCAGCAAAAACGTGAGGCGATCACCACCGCAGCCACAGAACTGTTTTTGGATCGTGGCTACGACGGCACCTCACTAGCCCGGATCGCCGAAGCGGCCGGGGTCTCGAAGTCCACCCTGTTCAAGCGGTTCCCCACCAAGGCGGCCCTCTTCGAGGCCATCGTCACCGAGTCCTGGCAGCGTGACGCCGGCGACGCTCCCGCGCGGCCACAGACCGGAGATCTGCGCTCTGGACTGACAACCATCGGCCACCGCTATGCCGACCTGGTCGGCCAGCCCGGCATGACAGCCCTGTTCCGGATCGTCATCGCCGAACTGCCTCGTTTCCCCGAACTGGGACGGATGCAGTTCCAGCTCGGCAAACTGCCCTACTTCACCTCCGTTCAGCACTACTTGGAATCCGAGCACGAGGCGGGCAACGCCGATGTCCCGGACGCGGCGAGCGCCGCGAACCAGTTCCTCGGCATGATCGCCAACTACGTCCTGTGGCCCCGCATGCTGCTGACCGACTGGAACCCCGCAGCCTCCGACATCCACGACGCCGTCGAACAGGCCGTTAAGACCATGCTCGCCAGATACACCCCGACCCGCCAGCCTGACCCGAAGCCGCAACGTTGACACCGGCGCGCAACGCTCGACATCCGCGACGCCTCCACTCAGCGGCGCCTGTCGGTAAACGATCGTTTGCCGACAGGCGGCCGACGCGTCCAGTGAACCCGTGCAGGTCGGGGGTTGGCGGCGGCTCGAATCCAATCAGATCCGATGGTGATTGCTGACAGGGTTTGACGACAGGCAAGATCTGATCCTCCGCACGGAAGGGGCCCGCAGTGGCGAACCCGATGCGTGGGCCGCGCTCGAAGGGCCACAGCGCCGGGGAGCTGGCGTGGGTACAGGCTGGGCGGGCTTCCTCCACCCACTGCTCCAGCACGTCCACGATCCAGTCCATCCCGCTGATGCCCTTTCGCGGGCCGACGGTCAAGACGCTGCGGCGCTTGGGTGGTGAGCCCTTCCTGGCCTTGCCCCAGCGCACGTAGCAGACGCCGTAGCCGCCGAACTCGCGGGCGTGGGGGTTGGGGCCGAAGTCGGCCAGGTCGAGCATGCGCACCTCGCGGCGGCGGAGCCCGCAGGCGCAGGAGGTCTTGAACAGGGCAGCGTCGCGGAAGGCGGGCAGCCAGCCCTTGCGGCCGGCCCCGCACACCCGGTGGACCTGGTCGTCGGCGTGGTCGAAGAAGGCCAGGAGTTCAGCTCGGGTGAAGGCCCTGCGCCAGTATCGGCCCCAGCTGACCGACGTCCCCGACCACCGGCTGTGGAGGATCGGCCGCACCGCCGACTACGGGCCTCTGGACACCACGGCCCGCGGCCGCCTCGACACCGACAAGATCGGCAGCCGCCGGGACGACAAAGGCGCAACGGAGAATACGGATCCTCGATCAACGACTCCTGCCAGCCTCGGCCCCCCTGTTACCCCTTCCGGCTTACTTGTCCGCCCCCGACCCGGTCACAGCAAAGTTCCCGGCAACGGCGCGTTGCGCGGGGGCTGCCGCCAGATTCGGGTCCCGTTGCCGGGTGTTCGGGAGCACCAGGCCCGGATCCGGGGGTGCGCTCGCTCACGCCGGACGTGCACTCGTCGTCACGGCGTTCCACTGCCGAAGAACTGCCGGATCTCGGCGACGACCTCGGTCGCACACTCCTCGGGGATCCAGTGGCCGACTCCGGCGAGCCCGCGTCCGGTGGCATGTGGTGCGGCATCGCGCAGTGCGGTGAGGAAGGTGTCGAGCAGCGGTTCCTGGGTGAGGATCCGGACCGGAACGGTGAGCGGTTCGGTCATCGCCTCGGCGTTGTGCTGCTCGTCGCGGGTCCAGGCCCGGTACCAGCGCATGCCATGTTCGAGGACGCCGGGGCGTGAGTACACGCGGACGTACTCGTCGAGGGCGTTGGGCGGGATCGGCTGGTCGGCAGGCGACAGTGCAAGGGCGAAGTACTCCAAGAATGCGCGCTCGCGCCCGCGCAGGAGCTGTTCGGCGAGCGGGTCCTGCTGGAAGAACGCGAAGTGAAACGAGAACGTCGAGAGTGTCGCGAAACTCAGCGACCGGCCGACGACGGGGAAGTCCATGAGCAGCAGGCCGTCGAACTGGTCGCGGTAGCGGGTGAGTAGGGCGTAGGCGAGGCCGCCCCCGAAATCGTGGGCGACGAGCTGGACCCCGGTGCCGTAACCGAGGCGGACGAGCAGCTCGTGCACGTAGCGGGCAAGAGTGCGCTTGTCGTGGGCAGGAAGTTCGCCGGTACTGTCGCCGAGGCCGGGCAGGTCGACGGCGATGACGGTTCGCCCAGGAAGCAGCTCGGGCATCAGCTCGCGGTACTCGTACCAGCTCTGCGGAAATCCGTGGAGCAGGACGATCGGCTGTGGCCCGTCGCCGCCGATGACGTAGTGCATCTGTAGACCGTCGACGGTAGTGAAGCGGTGCCGGAAGGTGGCGTTGAACGCGTCGTCGTCTCGGGTCGCGGCGTCGTGGTCAAGGCTCAGCGGTGTCTCAGTGGCCAGGGACGGCATCGTCGTTCCCCCTCGTGGTCGGCGTGGTCGTGATCAGGAGACGGGGTCGCGCAGGATCGTGCGCAGCCCTGTCTGCGGCGTCTGCGGACCGAAGGCGTCGAGGTGGATCTCGTGGTGGGGCCCGCTGCGGCGCAGACCGTGCGCGTCGGCGAATGCGCCGAGGCGGGCGAGGGTCTTGTCCTCGTTGGCGAACGGACCCCGGTGCATGACTTGGACGACCTTTCCCTCGGTCATGGTGAACAGGCCGATCCGATCACCGAGCCTGAGGTCAGCGGGGAGGACGGTGTTGTCGGGGACGCGGACGAGTATCCGGTACCGGAGCGCGTCGAGCGGGGCGGTCCAGTAGAACCCGGCAATGTCGATGTCACCGTGTTCGGGGTCGAACCAGTAGAGGATCTCGACGGGACCGGGATGGCCAAGCCTGGCGGTCGCCTCGCTGAGAGCGGCCTTCTCGGCGTAGAAGTGCTCGGTGCCGGGGCGGCCCTGCCCCGTGAGGGACAAGAAGGTCGCGGCGCCGATGGTCGTGATCTCGGGCTCGTCGGGGGCGTGCGGGTTGGGGACGGTCATGGTCGGGTCTCCGTTGTGATCATCGGGTCGGCTTCAGGCGGCGAGACTGCCGCCGTCGGCGGTGAGGTCGGTGCCGGTGATGTAGGTACTCCGGTCGGAGGCCAGGAACAGTGCGGCGTCGGCGACGGCGACGGCCGGGACAAGGTCGGCCAGCGGGGTGCGGATGGTCCACGGCAGACCGGCAGCGCGGACCTCTTCCTGCGACCGGGTCATGCCGGGGGTGTCGGTCGGGCCGGGGAGCAGCGCGTTGACCCGGATCCGGCGCGGCGCGAGTTCTGCGGCCAACGAGCGGGCGAGGTTGCGGCCCGCGGCCTTGGTTGCCGCATAGACGCTCATACCCGGGGACCCGGTCACGCCTGCGACCGAGGACACGAGGACCACCGAAGCGCCGTCGACCAGCAATGGGAGGGACTTCTGCACGGTGAAGAACGTGCCCTTGACGTTGGTCGCGAAGGTCGAGTCGAACTCCTCCTCGTCGACCTCGGCGAACGCGGTGTTGCGTCCAAAGCCGGCGTTGGCGACCACGACGTCGAGCCGTCCGCTGCGCTCGCTGATGACCTGGAACAGCGCGTCGAGTGACGCCGTGTCCGCCGCGTCGGCGACCACACCGGTCGCCGAGGCGCCGACCCTTTCGACCGCGTCGTCAAGCACGTCCTTGCGGCGGCCTGTCAGGTAGACCTGGGCGCCCTCCTCGGCCAGCCGCTGCGCGATTGCGAGGCCGATACCGGAGCTGGCACCCGTGACCAGGGCGGTCTTGTCGTCGAGCTGTCCCATGGCCAAGCCTCCAAATGTAAGAAGAGCAGTTCGGTTTTAATGTAGCAGGTGATGTTACAATTTGCTTCATGAGTACCAACTCCCGAATGACGACTGCCGTCCATGTGCTGACGTGGATGGCGTTCGACCGACGGGGAACGGACAAGGAGATCGCCACGTCGCAGCGGATCGCGACGAGCGTGAACACCAACCCGGTGGTCATCCGCCGGTGCCTGGGAGAACTGCGCGACGCCGGGCTGGTCGAGTCCGTCAGGGGCCGCAGCGGCGGGTGGGTGCTCAGCTGCGATCCCGGCGAAATCACCCTGCTCGACGTGTACCGGGCAACCGGCTCCGAAGCGCTCTTCGGGATGCACGCTGCGCCCCCGGACGCCGAGTGCTACGTCGGGCACGGCATCTCGTCGGCGCTGACCGGGGTGTACGGCGAGGCGACCCGGGCGATGTGCCAGGTGCTGCGATCCACGACCATCCGCGACGTTCTGCGCAGTAGCCTCGCCGACTTCCCCGAGCTATGGGAGTCCCAGGGGCTGCAAGGCGGCATCAGCCAGAGATGAAAGCCAGTCTCGCCCGGACCGCAGAGCGGTCACCGCGCTGGCACCCGAGGGGGTCCATGCGGCCCTGCAGGCGGCGCCGTCCGCTTCTCTGCCGGACCTGGTGACCATCGTCGGCAACCCCTCCCGTGTCGTCACCGTCATCGACAGAGAGGGAGCCGCGCGTCTGGGCGTTCGCGTCGTGGACGCCGAAAACGACTCCGCCCTCCTCGAACAAGCAGCCGGCCGAGGCCGGGCGACACCGTGCACATCTTCGAGATGTTCCACCTCGTACGAGGCACAGGGCACATCCTCGGCGAGGACCGGCCGTTCTCGTCGGTCGCGGACGACGAAGTCGGCGGTGCCCTGGAACTGCTGTGGGGAGAGTCGGCGGTCAACACGTGGAACGCCCGCCGGGCGGCGGTGCTGTCGTGGCTGGGCTGGTGCACCGAGCGCGGGTACGACGGCCCGTCCGCCCCGAGTTGTCAGGTCCCCGTCGGTGGTGCGCTCATCGCCGCGGCCAGGAACGTGATCGCCCAGTGCCGGGCCGCCTCGCCCGCTACCGGGGACGGGCAGTCCGGGGCGGGCCGCTGGTAGACCTCGAGGCGGTCCACGGCCGTCACGGCGAGGACACCCCGTATCCGGAACCGCAGCTCCTCCGGGGAGAGGCCGGGCAGTGCGCGCGCGAAGGCGGCCAGGTAGCGCTCGCGGACCGTGTTCTGGCCCGCACCGGTCCAGCTGCGCACCTCCTCGGCCGGGTCGCTGAGGATCGTCACGATCAGCCGGGACCTGCGGGCGCCGCCCTCGTCGCCGGCCGGCATCTCGTCGAACAGCGGCCCCGCGAACGCCTCCACCAGCTCGGCGACCGCAGGGTCCGCAGTCCTGGCGAGCACTCGGTCGAGCCCGGCGCACTGCGCGGCGTTGATGGGCTCGACCACTCGGCGGGCGACCGCGGCCAGGAGTTCGGCCTTCGACCCGAAGTGGTACCCGACGGCGGCCAGGTTCGCTCCGGCGAGGTCGGTGATCGCGCGGACCGACGTGCCGCGGTAGCCGCGCTCGGCGAAGAGGTGCTCGGCCGCGTCGAGGATCTGTGTGCGGGTGTCAGGTGGTGCCATGACTGCGTACACTACAGACGTTCGATTCAAACGAACGTATGATTTAAACGAACGTACGAAAAAGGTGGCCATGAAAATACTCGTGTACGGTGCCGGGGTCCTCGGCAGCGTGTTCGCCGCCCGCCTGCATGAGGCCGGGCACGACGTCGCCCTCCTCGCCCGGGGCGGGCGCCTGGCCGCCCTGCGCCGAGACGGCGTGCAGCTCGCAGAGGAGGACGGCCGGGCCGTCCGGCGGGTGCCGGTTCCGGTGGTCGAGCAGCCGAACGGCGGGTACGACCTGACCGCGGTCCTGGTCCGGGCCCACCAGGTGGACGGGGTGCTGGAGTCGCTCGCCGGCCTCGACGGCGACGTGCTGTTCCTGCACAGCTGGGCGGGCGGCCCGGAGCCGCTGGGCGCGGTGATCGGCCACGAGCGGGTACTGCTCGGCTTCGGCACGGCCGGCGGCACGATGGACGGCGACGTGGTCCGCTACCGCGCACCCAATTTCCTCACCCGCCGGGTCGCGACGCCGATCGGCGAGCCCGACGGCCGGACCACCCCGCGGCTCGAACGCATCGTGCGGACGTTCCGCAGCGCCGGGGTCAACGCCAGGATCGAGCCGAGGATGGACGCCTGGCTCATGACGCACGCCGCGTTCGGGGTACCGCTCGGGCAGGCGGTGCACACGGCGGGCGGACCGGTGGTGCTGTCCCAGGACCCGGACGCGATCCGCGCCATGCTGCGCCTCATGCGGCGGAGCCTGGCCACCCTGCCCGCGCCGCCGTTGCCCCGCGGGCTCGCCGCGCTGCACACCCTGCCGGAAGGCCTGCTCGTGGCCGCGCTGGGGCGCTTCCTGAGGAGCTCGACGGCCATACACAGCGGGCTCAGCAACACCTCGCCCGCAGAGGCGGCCGAACTCGCGCGGCTGGCCGAGCAGCTCGACGCCCGTACGCGGGCCCGGTAGGCGACAGGCGGCTGCGCCTCCTCGGCCGGATCACACGTGAGTGCTGCTCTGGTCTGTTCCGGGCGCTCCTCGGCCGCCGAAGCCCGCCCGCTACACCCGCGTCTTTCCCGGCGCCCTCGCCCGCTGACCGGCCCGACCAGCGTTACTCGTCGTCGGCGGCGTCCGGATCGAGCAGCAAGCGCAGGGCCCCGGGCAGCACAGGCGAGCTCACCGGGATGCGCGCGGAGGTAGCAGCCCCACACAATCCGCTCGTAGCGGGGTCAGTACCGCCTCGGTGATGTCTTCGAGTTGTTGGGCCTGAGCAGAGGTCAGGTGTCCGAAGACATGGCTGCGCACCTCGGCGGCGTAGCCCGGCTCCGTGTCGGCCACAACATCGGCACCCGAGGCGGTCAGGCGTGCGAGCGTCCTGCGGGCGTCGCTGGGGTCGCTGCTGCGGGTGATCCATCCTCTCGTCTGGAGCCGGGCCACGATCCGCGACAGGTGGGACGGGGTGACGCTGGCGGTGGCGGCCAGACGGGTCATATGGACTTCGCGTTCTTCGCTGAGCGACAGCCAGCGCAAGACCTGGTACTCCGCATGGCTGAGCCCTGCGACGCGCTCCAGGTACACGTCCAACTCGGCCGGCAGCCACATCATGACCCCGATGAGCAAGGACCACGTGCGGTCCTGCTGAGCGGACAGTCGCTCCTCACTACCCATGGCCCCCATCCTAGCTAAATTTGCCGCAGCAAGCATTCCCGCGTACGTTTACTTTCCACGGCAAGGAAATTCCTTGTACGACGAGACAGGAGACCCCCATGCGGGCCGCGCGCTTTCATCGATACGGAGACCCCGACGTGCTGATCGTCGAGGAAGCTACCGAACCCCACGCCGCGGCGGACTCTGTTCGGATCAAAGTGCAAGCGGCGAGTGTGAACCCCATCGACTACCTGCTGCGCGCCGGCGTCCTGCAGGAGATGCTTCCTCTCGCGCTGCCTGCGATACCCGGACGCGACGCCGTCGGAGTCATCGATGAAGTCGGAGAGGGGGTGTCGAACGCGAGTGTCGGCGACCTCGTTTTCGGTCTCGGGGGCGTGAGTGACACCACGGCGGAATTCGCGGTGCTGACGGCTTGGAGCGCCGTCCCCTCCGGTTGGTCCATCGAGCAGGCCGCAGCCGCGGGGCTCGCATCCGCCACTGCGGCAGGGGCGATCAACGCGCTCGGGGACCTGACCGGCCGGACGCTACTGATCGAGGGTGCTTCAGGTGCTGTAGGAAGTGCTGCAGCCGCCTTCGCGCTGGCCGCCGGAGCACGGGTGATCGGCACTGCCCGACCTGCGAACCACCACTACCTCACCGACATCGGAGCCGTGGCGACAACCTACGGGCCCGGGCTGGCCGAACGCGTCACCGCGCTGGCACCCGAGGGGGTCCATGCGGCCCTGCAGGCGGCGCCGTCCGCTTCTCTGCCGGACCTGGTGACCATCGTCGGCAACCCCTCCCGTGTCGTCACCGTCATCGACAGAGAGGGAGCCGCGCGTCTGGGCGTTCGCGTCGTGGACGCCGAAAACGACTCCGCCCTCCTCGAACAAGCAGCCGACCTCGGCCGGCGCGGCCTGTACACCCCTCGCGTTGACCACGTACTGCCCCTCGCATCCATCCGGCAGGCGCACGAGCTGGCCGCCAGCGGCGCCGGCAAGATCGTGGCCACTCTGACCTGAGAACATCTCCGTGCCTGAAGAGCCACGATCGATGCGCCTTGAGGACCTTCCCCGGGCACGCAGCACCAGGCGCATCCCCACGGAGCTGACCTTCCCCGTCTCCCCGAATCGTTCGCTGACCTGCTGCTGCGGGCCGCAGCCGAGCGGGCCGACACCAACACCGCGAACAGCGGGATCCTCCGGCTCTTCCCGGGGACTCGGGCAGGGCGCCCTTTGCATCCGCACAGCCTCGCCGAGCCGATCCGCGACCTCAGGTCGAGCTACCTGTCACCGTCGAAGTCGGCCACCGCCGCGTAGAAATCGTCCTCGCACCGGTAGCCGATCAGGTCGCGGGGGGGTGCGCGGTTCCCCGAACCCGGATCCCTCCCCGAAGGCGATACACGGCTCGTCGCCGATGCCCCGGTGACGGCGTCGCGCCGTGCCGTGCCGGGGTCGGTCGACCGATCAGCGTAGCGTCCCGGAGGACCGTATTCCCAGCCCGGTGGGCGCTCCAGGGTGCCCGGCGACCACGCCTGATCCCGGACACGACGACGCCCCGCCCTCCACGCGATGCGGAGAGCGGGGCTTATCGGCGGTTGGAACCAGACGTCGGGTCAGGATTCGGACAGAAAAAGCAGAGCCTGCCTCAGTGCGGGACTGGCCTGGCCTCTGAACTGCGAAAACACCCGCGCGAACGCGGGCAGGACCCCTCCCTGCGGCGCCGGGCCAAAACGGCGGAGCGCCGCCCCTCGCCGCGGCTCCGGAAGAACCGGGCCGGAAAAGCCGAAAGCCCCCGCAGCGACCCGTTGCAGGGACTCAAGAGGTCCAGTGGGCGCACGAACCCGGTCGGGCGGCGTCGCACACCGTTGCGCGCACCCTCCTGGCGCACAGCCCGCTTGTAAAGCTATCCTTTACATGTGCAAGAAAAATTGACAGATGCGTTGCGGGCCTTGAAGGCGCGCACGGAGGCGTTCCTGGCCTCACGTGTCCTGACCAAGGACGACGACTGGGCCGACTCGATCGGGCGCGCCGTGAGCATGCAGACGGCCGCCGATGACGTCGTGCGCGCCGTCGTGCAGCAGGCACGCCACAACGGCGCTACGTGGCAGGTCATCGGTGACGCGCTCGGCGTGAGCCGGCAAGCGGCGTTTCAGCGCTATGGCAAACCGATCGACCCCAGAACAGGAGAACCCATGAACACCACGCCACTCCCCCGCGTTGTCGAACTGGCCGCCTCGGTGATCGAGGACCTCGCATCCGGGCGATGGACGCGCGTCACCGAGCAGTTCGATCCGGCCATGCGCGATGGCCTGTCGGAGGACGCGCTCGCGGCCGCGTGGGCGCAGCTCGTCGGCCTCTCGGGAGCTTTCGAGGGGCGTGGAGAGCCGGAGGTCGCCCGGGCCGGCGACGTGACGATCACGAACACGCCGCTCTTGTTCGAGGCGGGCGACTACACGGCACGGATCGCGTTCCGTGACGACCGCACCATCGCCGGTCTGCACATCCTCGAAGGGCACACGTCGTGACCATCGAATCTTCGGACGGATCGAAGACGACCACGACCCGAGGCGGACCCCGCATGAGCAGACGCGATCTGCGATCCATCGGCGTGTTCACCACCCTGGCGTTCGCGCTCGCCTGGCTCCTCGCACTCCCGCTCTGGTTCGGTGACGGACTCACCAGCCCCTGGTTCACCTTCGTGGCCACCGCCACGATGACGACCCCCGCGATCGCCGCCCTCGTCGTCGTGTTCTTCGTGGAGCGGCCGCAGCAGAAGGCGTGGACGCTCGGACTGTGGCCGCTCAGACCGGTCCGCCGCCTGCTCGTCTACGCGGCGCTGGGAATCTTCGTGTCCATCGCGCTGGCCCTGGTGGCGCTCCCGGTCGGCTCGCTACTGGGGGTCTATCCGGCCGACTTCACGAACTTCTCCGCGTTCCAGCAGCTCCTCGACGAGCAAGCCGGCGCCGCGGGAGCGGCCGAAATCCCGATACCGATCGGCGCGCTCATCGCCATCCAGCTCGCCACGCTCCCCGCAGCAGCGTTCATCAACCTCATCCCGGCGCTGGGCGAGGAACTGGGGTGGCGAGGGTGGCTGCTCCCGAAGCTGATGCCGCTCGGTACACTCCCGGCCCTGCTGATCTCTGGCGTGATCTGGGGCCTTTGGCACGCCCCGCTCATCCTCCTCGGGTACAACTACCCCGATGCGCCGGGCTGGCTCGGCTTGACCATGATGGTCGGCATGTGCGTCCTGGTCGGCACGGTCTTCGGCTGGCTGCGGCTGCGATCGGGATCCGTGTGGCCCGCAGCCCTGGCGCATGCCGCGTTCAACGGGGCGGGCGGGACCTACCTCCTCTTCGCCGCGGCGGGAGAGCACGTCGACACCACGCAGGCGACGGTCCTCGGCTGGAGCGGGTGGATCGTGCCGTTCGCGCTCGTCGTGGTCCTGATCGCCACGGGACAGTTCGCTCCCGCGAAGCACCCCTCCGCCCCGCCGTCGAAGAAGGTGCGCCCCCCTGAGCGCCCGGCGACGGGACAAGTATCGGGTGAGTAGTCACATCGGATCCTGCGGCCCCCCAGAGCGGGTGTAGCGGTCCAGACGGTGGAACACCAGGCTCCCGCGCGGCCGGAGTTGCCCACGGGGGCCTGGCAGACCTGGAGGGCCGCCTCGCCCGTTCGCGCAGGTCCCTGCCCGCGGTGAAGGCGGGCCTCCAGGCCACGGCGCTCTCGACTGGCCCCCCGGTCTTGGGGCCAGGGCCCCTGCTGATGGAGATCGCGACCCGCACCGGGGCGATGTCACCGGTGCGCAGCTCCTCGGCCAGGTAGCAGAAGGCCATCGCCTCGAAGTGGCACCGCCCCACCGCCCCCCGGGCGCCGGCGGTCGCACACCACGCACCACCAGCTGCCCGAGACGACGCCGGTTCTCGCCCCGCAAAGCCCGGCAGGCATGACAGATGTCATGCCCGCCCCGCGCTGAATGCGGAGAAAACCCATGATCGGCGACACTCTGGCCCGCACCGGCCCCGGCCTAGATTCGAGGCATGAACAGCGACCACCTGACCTTCTCCCCGCCACCGCGCGCACAGCCCGCCGCCCGGTCAACCCCACAGATCCCGCCGGGTGTGGAGTACCACCGGGTGCTCGCCGGTGACAAGCGCCGTATCGGGCGCGGCATTCTCGCGATCGTGCTCCTGGTGGCCGGGCTGTTCGCCTCCAACCTCGTTGTCGCCGTGGCAGCCGCCTTCGTCGACGCGCAGATGGGCAGGACCAACCCGACCTTCGGCGGTACCGACTACACGCCGCTCTACCACAGCGCCAACCTGCTCTCGATCGCCCTGCTCATCCCGTGGAGCATGCTCCTCCAACGGTGGCTCTACGGGGTGCGCGGCCCCTCGCTGCACTCGGTGACATCGCGTTTCCGGTTCGATGTGTTCGGCCGGGCATTGCTGATCATCGGCCCCGTCTGGTTGGTCCTCTCGCTCGTCGGCGTGATCTTCCTGCCCCTGACCCAGGCCGCCTGGTCCAACGCGGCGCTGCTCGCCATCTTCGCCACCACCCTCCTGCTGGCGCCCCTGCAGTCGGCCGGGGAGGAGTACGGCTTCCGCGGGCTCGTGTTCCGGGTCGCCGGGAGCTGGGGGCGGGGGCCGCGTACGGCGCTGGTCGTGGGTGTCCTCGTCTCCAGCCTGGTGTTCATGGTCGCGCACCTCTCGTCCGACCCGTGGTTGAACGTCTGGTGCTTCACGCTTTCCGTCAGCTTGGCCGTCATCACCTGGCGCACCGGCGGTATCGAGATCGCGGTCATCATCCACGCCCTGAACAACACGCTCACCTTCCTCCTCCTCACCGTCCTGCACGCCGACCAGAACGCCGCGATGGAGCGGTCGGCGGGCTCCCACTCGGCCGCCCTGCTCATCCCCTGTGCCGCCGTTGTCGCGATCGCGGCGCTGGTGTGGCTGCGCACACGCAAGACGGGACCTGCCCTGACGACACACCCGGACCCGCACCCCGCGCGGCTCTGAGGGGACGATCAGGGGCGCCCGACCAGGGCCGCCCCAAGGCACTGGCCACCGGCGGCGACGTGTTCCCGCGCCACCCCTTCCTCCTGCACGCCGCCCAGCCGCACCCGGGGCACCACCCCGCGCCCAGGCGCGCGGCGATGGCCGTCCCCTCCCGCGCAACCCACGCGGACCCCCTCCCTCGCCGCCTGGGCCGGCAACCGCTCCCGCAACACCTGCCCCGCGCAACAGGACAGCACCGTCCGCCCCTGCCCTACCGGGACAGCAGGGCGCGCAGTGCCTTGACGACCTCCGCCGGGTCCTCCTCCGCCATGAAATGGCCGCAGGAGACCGTGGAGTGGTGCAGGTTTGGCGCCCACTCCCGCCACCGCGCGGCGGCGTCGAAGCCCAGTTCGGCCCCCCAGTCCTGCTGGAGCACGCAGACGGGCATCCGCAGACGGCGCCCCGCGGCCCGGTCGGCCTCGTCATCGGCCACGTCCACACCCGCCGAGGCCCGGTAGTCGGCGACGATGGAGGGCACCGCCTCCCGGCTGGCCCGCAGGTAGGCGGCACGCACCGGGGCCGAAATCGCCTCCGGATCACGTGCCCACACGTCGAGGAAGTGGCCGAAGAACACGTCCGGTTCCGCGCCGATCAGCGCCTCGGGCACGCCGGGCGGCTGCGCCATCAGGTACAGGTGGAAACCCACCGCCGCCGACACCCCCTGCATCACGTCCCACATGTCCAGGGTCGGCAGCACGTCCAGCGATGCCAGGTGGGTGACCGCCTCGGGGTGGTCCAGGCCCGCACGGATCGCGACCAGCGCACCGCGGTCGTGGCCCGCCAGCGCGAACCGGTCATGGCCCAGGGCCGCGGCCAGCGCGACCACGTCCGCGGCCATGGTCCGCTTGGCGTAGGCCCGCCCGTCGGTGTCGGCGGGCTTGTCGCTGTCACCGTAGCCGCGCAGGTCCGGGCAGATGACGGTGTGGTCGGCGGCCAGGTCCGCCGCCACGTGGCGCCACATCAGGTGCGTCTGCGGGAACCCGTGCAACAGCACCAGGGGGCTGCCCGAGCCGCCGACGGCGGCGTTGAGCGACACCCCCTCGGCCACGGGCACGCGCTGGTAGTCGAATCCGCTGATTCTCGGTTCCACGGTTACCTCCACCGGGTCGGTTCGTCGGGGCTGTCCCCCTCCACGAATCTGCCGTGCGCCGATGAGCGTGTGATGAGCGCCCACTGAGCGCCACCACAAGCCACCACCGACCACCCGATACCGTGGGTGACATGACGGGGGAACAACAGGACAGGGCTGTGACCCTGCGTGTCCTGGGCACGCTGGAAGCCACCCTCGACGGCGCACCGCTCCCCCTGCCCGGCCCCCGCCACCGGGCCGTCCTGGCAAGACTGCTGACCGCCCGGGGCCGAGCCGTCCCCGTGGACCTGCTCGTACAGGACCTGTGGCCACACCCCCGCGAGGGCTCCGTCGCCGCGATCCGCACCTTCGTCTTCGCACTGCGCCGCTCCCTGGAACCGGACCGGCCACCCCGCAGCCCCGCCCGCCTGCTCGTGACCACCCCACCCGGCTACACCCTGCGTACAGGCCCCGACACCGTGGACGCCTGGCGGTTCGAGGCCGCCCTCACCCGCGCCGGGACCCTGCTCAAGACCGGCACCCCCGGGCCGGCCCTGTCCGAACTGGACCAGGCACTCGCGCTCTGGCGCGGCCCCGCCTACGCCGAGTTCACCACCTACCCGTGGGCGCGCGAGGAAGCCGACCGGCTGGAGGGCCTGCAGCTCATGGCGGTCGAACACCGCGCCCGCGCACTCCTGGACCTGGGCCGCCCGCAGGAGGCCACAGCCGACCTGCACACCCACACCGGCGCCCACCCCCTGCGCGAGAACGCCTGGCACCTGCTCGCCCTGGCCCTGTACCGCTGCGGCCGCCAGGGCGAGGCACTGCACGCCCTGCGCCGCGCCCGCCGCACCCTCGCCGACGAACTCGGCGTGGACCCCGGCCCCGACCTGCGCCGCCTCGAAACCGACATCCTCGCCCACGCACCCCACCTGGCTCCCCCCATCACCGACCAGGCCGCCCCCGCACCGCACCGTCCGGCAACACCCCGCCCCGCCCACCCCTTCGTGGGCCGCTCCCACGAACTGGACCTGCTCGAAGAGGCCGCCACCACCGCCACCGCACACGCCACCACCGCACTGGTCCTGGTCTCCGGCGACGCCGGAGCCGGCAAGACCGCCCTGGCCCAGACATTCACCCGCCGCCTGACCCAACGCGGATGGCGTAGCGCCTGGGGGCGCAACCCCGAACACGAAGGCGCACCGCCCGCCTGGCCCTGGACACAGATCACCACCGCCCTGACCGGCAAGGACCACACGCACACCACCGACCCCCCGCCCACCACCGACCCCCCGCCCACCGGGGCCGACCCCGCCACCGCCCGCTTCGACACCCTGCGCACCACCACCGCGCTCCTGGCCCGCACCACACACCAGGGCCCCCTCCTGCTGGTCCTGGACGACCTGCACCGCGCCGGAGAGGAAACCCTGGAACTACTCACCGCCCTGGTCGCCGAACAGATCCCCGGCCCACTCCTGCTCATCGGCACCCACCGCACCGGCGAAATCTCCCCACCCCTGGCCGCCGCCCTGGCCCGCCTGGCCCCCCACGAACCCGCACGGATCTACCTCGGCGGACTCCCCGAGGACACCACCGGCGAACTCGTACGCGCCCTCCTGGACCACGACCTCGACCCACCCACCCTGCGCGCCATCCACCGGCGCAGCGGCGGCAACCCCTTCTTCGCCCGCGAACTCGCCCGCCTCATCGGCGCCGACCCCGACACCGCCCTGGACACCGTCCCCGCCGGCGTACGCGACGTCATCCGCCACCGTCTGGCCTCCCTGCCCCCACCCACCCGCCAACTACTGCAACAGGCCAGCGTGATCGGCCGCGACGTGGACCCCGACGTCCTGGCCGCCCTGGCACCGGACGAGGACACCCACCTGGACGCCCTGGACAACGCCCTGGACGCCGGATTCCTCACCCAACAGGACACACCGCCGCTCCGCTTCGCCCACGTCCTGGTACGCGACACCCTCTACGACTCCCTCTCCCGACCGCGCAGGGCCCGATGGCACACCGCAGCCGCCCAGGCCATCACCACCCTGCACTCGGACCGGCCCGGCACCGACGCCGCCCTCGCCCACCACTACGCCCGAGCGCACACCCCCGCCACCGCCGCCCGCGCCGCACACCACGCCCGCGCCGCCGCCCTCCAGGCCGAACAACGCTTCGCCCCCCACGAGGCCGCCCGCCTGTGGCAGGACGCCCTCACCGCCCACGACCGCTCAGGCAACGGCGACGTCCGCACCCACCTGGACGCCCTCACGGGCCTGGTCCGGGCCCTGGCCCTCACCGGCCGCCTGGAATCGGCCCGCCACCACCGCGGCCGCGCCGTCGCCGCAGCCGAGGAACTCGGCGACCCCGACCTGACCGCCCGCGTCATCACCGCCTTCGACGTACCCGCCGTGTGGCCCCGCAACGACGACCCGCACCTGTCCGCGCACATCGTCGGGGCCGGCGAACGCACCCTGGCCGCACTGCCCCCCGACCGCGACGCCACCCGCGCCCGCCTCCTGGCCACCCTGGCCCTGGAACTGCGCGGAACCCCCACCGTGCGCGGCGCCGACGCCGCACACCAGGCCGAACAGATCGCCCGCCACCTCGGCGACCCCCCACTACTGGCCCTGGCACTGAACGCCCGCTTCATGCAGTCCTTCTCCCACACCGGCCAGGCACCGCAACGCAGACGCATCGGTACCGAACTGGTCGCGCTGGCCACCGAGCACGCCCTGGTCGCCTTCGAGGTCCTGGGCCACCTCATCCTCGTCCAGGCCCACTCCGCCCTGGCCGAGCCGACCAGCGCCCACACCCACATGCAGGCCGCCGACCGGTTGGGCACCCGCCACCAGATCCCACTGGTGGGCGTGTTCACCCACTGGTACACGGCACTGCGCCTGGGCGTGAGCGGCAACGCCCGAGAGGCCGAGACCGCCTACCGCACCGCGAGCGTACGCCTGGCGGGCGGCGGCATGCCCGGCATGGAGGAGGGACTGCTGGACCTGGCGCTGGTGTGCCTTCACCTCCAACACGGCCAACCCCCGCCCCCGACCGCCACCCCCGGCCCCTACACCCCGTGGATCCGCGCGCTCACCGACCCCGACCGTGCCGCACCCCCGCCCCAGGCCCCGCCCGGCCTCCTCAACGAAGCCCTGACCTGCCTGGGCGCCCGAGCCGCCATCGCCCGCGGCGACCAGGAGGCGATGAGGCACGCCCACCGCCTCCTGCTGCCCGCCGCCGCAGAACTCGCCGGTGCGGGCAGCGGCCTGCTCACCCTGGGGCCGGTCGCCCACCAACTCGGCGACCTCGCCGGCGCCCTCGGCGACCCCGACCGGGCCGGCGACCACTACCGGCGGGCCCTGGAGGTCGCCCACCGGGCGCAGGCACCGCACTGGGCGCACGCCGCACGCCGCGCCCTGGACACCCTGAACTGACCACTCCCCTGCACGAAGAACACGGGAGGCCACCCCGGCCGCGCGGTCGAGGAGGTTCAGCCGCACGCGCGTCCCATGGGTCAGCGGGTCTCTGGGTTCTCGGGGGACAGGGCCACAACGGCTCGGTTCGTTGTCAGTCGTCGATCGCCTGGTAGAGGGTGGTCCAGAAGTCGTGGATGGCCCGCATCGAATCCGGGGTGGACATCCCGGTCTGGGTGAGCAGCAGGCCGACGAGCTGGTTGTCAGGGTCTGCGTAGGTGGAGGTGCCGGCTCCGCCGTCCCAGCCGAACTGGCCGATGGGCGCGTGGTCGCCGCGGTAGGTGCGCACCGCCATCCCAAAACCCCAGCCGCCCTGCTGCCCCTGGCCGTGCGCCACATGGACGACGTCGCGGGCCCAGGCCTGTCGGGCGCCTGTCTGCTCGTGCGTGAGGCGGTTGGTGGTCATCAGTTCGACGGCGGCCCGGGACAGGATCCGTTCGCTGCCGTGCATCCCCTTGTTCAGGAGCATCCGGAAGTAGGCATGGTAGTCGTCGACGGTCGAGTCCAGGCCGCCGCCGCACGAGGGGAACTTCGGAGGCCGGCTGTGGTGTCCCCCTATCGCCTCGTCCTCCACGAGGAACTCTCCGGTCTGCGGGTCGGGGGCGTACAGGGGCGGCAGCCGGTCGATCTTGTCGGCGGGCACGTGGAAACCTGTGTCCTTCATGCCCAGGGGGTCGAGGACGCGCTCGCGCAGGAACGTCTCGAACGGCTGGCCCGTGACCCTGGCGACGAGCACGCCGAGCACGTCGCTGCTGACGTTGTACTGCCACCGCTCTCCGGGCTGGTACATCAGCGGGAGCGTGCCCAGGCGGCGCATCCACTCATCGGGCTCCGGTTCCGGCAACAACCATTCCTGGCCGTACACCCCACGTTCGAAGAACGCGTTCATCATCGGGGAGCCCGCCACCGTCATGTCCAGGCCGAGCCCGAAGGTGGAGGTCAGCAGGTCCCGAACGGTGATCGGCCGCCGTGCCGGCTCGGTGTCCTCCAGTGGGCCGTCGGGCCGCTTGAGCACCTGCCGGTCGGCGAGTTCGGGCAGCCACTCATCGACCGGGTCGTCCAGCCGCAGCCGACACTCGTCCAGCAGGATCATCGCCGGCGCGACCGCGAGCGGCTTGGACGTCGAAGCCATGCGAAAGATCGTGTTCCGGCGCATCGGCGCGCCACCCTCCTGGCGCATCGTCCCGATCGCTTCGACGTGCGTCTCGTCGCCCCGGCCGACCAGGGCGACGAGACCGGGGATCTTGCCGGACTCCACGTGCCGCTCCAGCACGTCGTGCAATCTGCGCAGCCCTCTTGCGGAGAAGCCGTTGTTGCTGTGTCCCATCATGGATCCTTCTGCGTAGGTGTTCGATCTGGTGGACCTGCCCCGGTACGGCGCTCGTGGCGTGATGAGCGACGTGCCAGGACGGGGGGCTCTGCGCGGCCGACAGCAACCGCGCGGGCCGACGTCGGGGCCTGCGCCACGGTGTCGGCGTTCTTCTGTGGACGTGCTGCTCGGGTTCAGGCCTTGGGAACACGTGGCGAGCACGTGCGCGCGTTCATCGGGCCGTCTCTTCCTCGGCGCACGCGATGGCGGCGATCAGCCGCTTGCGCTCACGGCTGGGGGCGTAGCCACCTTCCGCGTAGTTCTGGACGAACACCTCGACGAACCCGACCGGGTCCTCCCCGACAACTGCGCGGATCGGGGTTTCGTCCGCCGCAGCCTGTTCGAACAGATCGGCGAGATCTTCGAACATCGACGCGTTGCTGTCGCTGTCGGTCGGCACGAAGTGCATCAGGTACCGCTCGATCGCATCAACCGCCGTACGGTAGTTCGGCGGAAGCTGCCTCACGCGCGCCTTGTACTCCCGCCAGCGCTTCTTGGGGCCGATCACCTTGGCGATGAAGCCGCCCTTTTCGATATCGGACATGCCTACCTGCTTCCTTCTCGGAGCTGTTCGAGCCGTTCTGCGAGGAAGCTCCAGGCCCTCCAGAACTCTTCGAGGTGGTGCCGTCCCTGGGTGTTGAGGGAGTAGACCTTGCGCGGCGGCCCCTTGTCGGAGGGGACCTTCTCCACATCGACGAAGCCGCGCTTTTCGACCCTGACCAGCAGTGCGTAGACGGTGCCCTCGACGATGTCGGAGAAGCCCTGCTCCCTCAGCCGCGCCGTGATCTCGTAGCCGTAGGCGGGCCGGTCGGACAGGACCGCCAAAACGATGCCCTCCAGCGTTCCCTTGAGCATCTCCGTCATCTGCTTGCTCACGGAACAACCCCCCTTCCTGTACTCGGTGTCGCTGACTACCAGTACAAAGTAACACTGACTACTGGTACATAGCAACACTAAATAGCACCGATGCGGGGCGGGCTCGATCGTGTGGCTGGCCGTGGCACGTACCAGCGGAGAAAGGGACCGCTGGACAGGCCCTTCCGCACCCAGTGGCTTACCTGCGCGCTCTACTCATGCACCACGGGACCATCAGACGCGGGTAGAGGGAACAACGGCTCCTCGATCACCGGCCTCCGCCAGATCCGCCCCCTCGCGGGCCCCGGCCCCCCAACGGAAGGGCCCGACCGGGCGCAGCGGACCCGGGACCTAGTCTGGGCCGATGACCGAACCGATCATCGTGGCCCGCGACGTGGGTGTGCAGCTGGGCGGCGCCCCGGTACTGAGCGGAGTCGACCTCACGGTCACCCCCGGCGAGGTGGTCGCGGTACTCGGCGCCAACGGTGTCGGAAAGACAACCCTGCTGCGCTGCCTGGCGGGACTGCAACAGGCCACCGGCAACATCAGCGTGCTGGGCCGCCCACCCGCCGACGAACCGGATTTTTGGCGCGATATCGCCCTGGTCGGTGACGAACCCACCTGGTACCCGGGGCTGACCGTCAGAGAGCACCTGGAACTGATGCGGGCGGTGCACGGTCACGGACGGCTGGAGGCCGGGGCGGCCCTGCACCTGTTCGAGCTGCCCGGCTGCGCCGACCGGGCCCCCACCTCCCTGTCCACCGGCCAGCGCCAGCGCCTCTCCCTGGCCATGGCACTCCTGAGACCGAGCCGACTGCTGCTGCTGGACGAACCCGAACGCGGACTCGACACCGCCTTCCGGGAACGGCTCGCGAAGCTGCTCACCGAATACGCCGCGAACGGCGGCACCGTGGTGATGGTCACGCACGACCCCCGGTTCGCCCAGAACACCCGCCACGTCCGCCTACAGGCCGCCGCGTGAACCAGACCTCGCAGATCCGGGCGTTCGTGCGGGCCCGGGCCCGCAGCCACCGCACCTGGTCCGACCGCTACATCACCCTGTTCGCCCTGGGCCTGCTGGTGGTGGTGGCCCTCCCGATGATCACACGCACGGTGCAAGCCGTACCCGACGACGTCGACCCCGCGCGCGCGGGCGCCGGCCTGGCCCTCATCGCACTGATCCTGGCAGCCTCACTCAACCTCGCCCGTGTGGTGGGACCGGTGGGGGTCTCACCGGCGGACGCGGCGTGGCTGGTGCTCTCCCCCCTGCCGCGCCCTGGCGTGCTGGCCCACACCCTGCTGCTCCTGGCCGTGGTCGGCGCCGTGACCGGCGCGATCCTCGGCCTGGCACTGGTGAGCGCGCTCGGTGCCACCGACGCCCCGACCATCCGCCTGCTCGCCTGCGTGGTGCTGGGCATGTCCTGGACACTGGGCGGGACGGCGGCGACCGTACTGGCACAGGCCTCCCAGCCCTGGGGCGACCGCCTCCTCGCACTGCTCGCCGCCCTGGTGGTGGTGGCCGTGGCCGCCATGAGCACGGGACCCGGCCAGGGGGCACTCTCCGGTATCGCCTCGGCCCCCGCGGCGACGTGGACGACGGCGGCGTCCGTATCGGCCACAGCGGCCGCCGCCCTGGCCTGGCGGGCCTGGGCGGCCCTGGCCCGCATCCCGGCCCGCGCGGTTCTGCAGGCCTCGACCCGGGTGGGAGTTGCGGCGGGCGCACTCCTGGGCATGGATCCGGGCTCGCTGACCCTGATCGCCGAGGACGCGCACTGGCGATCGCGCGTACTGCGCTCGCGCGCGTGGCCGTCGCGGCTGCGCGGAGCGGCGGCGGTGGCCTGGCTGGACTGGCGGTCCCTGGCACGACGGCCCGGACGCCTCGCACTGGTGGCGGCGGCCACCGTCGTGCCCGTGCTGACCGCTCGGGCGGGCGGCGGCGCACCGGGCACACTGATCGTGCTCGCCGCGGGGGCGTTGGCGGTCGCCGCGACGGGCACCGCAGGGGCGCGCCGCGACGCCGGGGACGCTGCCCTGGCACGGCTGCTGGGCACCGGTCCGCGCGCACTCCTGGCCGCCCGGTCGGTGCTGCCCGCCCTGCTGGGCGGCTCCTGGCTGGCCCTGGCACTGGGCGGGCTGGACCTGGCGGGCCCCGGCGCTCTCCTCTGGCCGCTCGGAGTGCTGTGCGCGCCGGCGCTGGCGGCGGGCGCGCTGCGCCTGGCACACCGCCGCCCCATCGAGCACACGATGCCCGTCATGGACACACCCCTGGGCCCGGTGCCCCTGGGCCCGCTGGTGTGGGCCCTGACCGGCGCCGACATCGCCCTGCTCGGCTGCCTGCCCGCGCTCCTGGCCTTCACCACCGGGGTGAGCGGCCCACTCCTCGCAGCGCAGGCGGTCTGGGGCACCGCGGTACTGGCAACCTACTGCGCCGCCCCCAGGCGCACCTAGGGAGTGTTTTTTGGAGGTTTTCGGGTCGGCGAGCGGCCGTCCAGGCGATCTCTCGCAAGACGATGTGCGAAGTTCAGCCTGGTTGTGCTTCACGAGCGCAGAGGCGCGGCGAGAGGAAGCCTGGTGGACGCGAGCCCGGAAGGATCCAAAAAACACGACCTAGCGCGAACGGGCCCGACACACACCAGGACCCGAGCGACAACGCCCGCCACCGGCCCACTGCCACCTCCTGCGCTGATCCTCCCCGACCCCGTGTGGCACCATCCCTGTCATGTCCGTACGCGAACTCCTCGTCCTGGGAACCTCCAGCGCCGTACCCACCCGCCGCCGCAACCACAACGGCTACTTCCTGCGCTGGGACCGCCACGGCATCCTGTTCGACCCCGGCGAGGGCACCCAGCGCCAGATGCGCCTGGCCGGGCTCGCCGCCACCGACATCACCCGCATCTGCCTCACCCACTTCCACGGCGACCACAGCCTGGGCCTGCCCGGCACCATCCAGCGCATCGCCCGGGACCAGGTACCCCACACCGTGCGCGTGGCCTACCCCGCCCAGGACGAGGAGTACTGGCGCAGACTGCGCAACGCCACACCCTTCCGCGACACCGACGTCATCCAGCCCCAACCGGTCGGCGGCCTGGGCGCCTGCCTGCTGGGGGAGCAGGACCTGACCCTCACCGCGCTGCCGCTGCACCACTCGGTCACCGCCTACGGGTACCGGCTCGCCGAACCGGACGGGTGGCGGATGGACCCCGAGAAGCTGGCCGCCCACGGGGTACAGGGCCCCCTGGTGGGACGCCTGCAACGCGAGGGGGCGGTCACGACCGAGGACGGGCGCCGGGTCGAACTGGCCCAGTGCGCCCGACCGCGCCGCGGCCAGGTGTTCGCGTTCGTCATGGACACCGCCGTGTGCGAGGGGGCCCTGGAACTGGCACGCGGCGCGGACATGCTGGTGATCGAGTCCACCTACCTGGACTCGGAGGAGGCGCTGGCCGCCTCCTACGGGCACCTGACCGCGACACAGGCCGGGCGGATCGCCGCCCAGGCAGGGGCGCGCACCCTGGTGCTGACCCACATCTCCGAACGCTACGAGCAGGACGACGACCCGCGCTTCGCCGCCCAGGCCCGCGCGGAGTTCGACGGTCACATCGTCCTGGCCCAGGACCTGGAGCGCATCCCCGTCCCGGCCCGCGACTCCTAGGGCGTGTTCCGTGGATGCTTTCGGTTGATTCGGCGCTTGCGCCGATCGCCGCGAGCGGCCTCCAGGCAATCTCTCGCAAGACGAGTAGCGCAGGTCAGCCCGGGTCTGGCTGTCCAAGCGTGGTCGGCGCAGCGAGAGGCAGCCTGGCGGTTGCGAGCCCGGAATGATCCGCGGAACACGGCCTAGACCCCCGAAGGACCGGGGACACCCCGCCCCTCGTCCAGGAGTGCGAGGGGCCGGTGGGATAGGCTGACCGGGCACCACGACGCAGTACCGACCGAGGGGGTGAGAACGATCAGCGCAGTCGCAAGCGCGGCGTTCCCACCGCGAGGACACACGGTCCCGCAGTAACCGGAACGCCCACAGGTCTTCGAAAGGCTCACGTGGCGTCCCCACTCCCACCCATGTTTTCCCTGTCGTCCCTGGTCGGGCGCCTGCGCGCCGCCGGGTGCGTGTTCGCCGAGCAGGAGGCGGACCTGATCGCCGCCACCGCCCGCACCCCCGGCGAGGCCACCCGGATGGCGGCCCGGCGCTGTGCCGGACTCCCCCTCGAACACGTCCTGGGCTGGGCCCTGTTCTGCGGGCTGCGCATCCAGGTCGACCCCGGGGTGTTCGTACCCCGCCCCCGCACCGAGTTCCTGGCCCACCAGGCCAGCGCCCTGCTCACCCCGCACGCGCTCGCCGTCGACCTGTGCTGCGGCTCGGGAGCCCTGGGCGCGGTCCTGGCCGCAGCCCGAAGCGACATCACCCTCCACGCGGCCGACATCGACCCGGCCGGCGTGGCCTGCGCCCGCCGCAACCTGCCCGGACACAACGTCCACCAGGGCGACCTGTTCGCGGCACTGCCCCCCGACCTGCGCGGCCGCATCGACGTCCTGGTCGCCAACGTGCCCTACGTGCCCACCGACCGCATCGCCCTACTGCCCCCGGAGGCGCGCCTGCACGAGGCCCGCCACGCCCTGGACGGTGGCGCCGACGGCCTGGGCCCGGTCCGCCGCGTCGCCGCCCAGGCCCGGGAGTGGCTGGCACCGGGCGGGCACGTGCTGGTGGAGGTCGAACAGGAACAGGTGCCCGCGGCCACGGCGGCCTTCACCCGGGGCGGCCTGTCCTGCCGGGTGCACCTCGACCACGACCGGGAGGCCATCGTCCTGGTCGCGGCCCGGCCCTGAACACCGAGGCACCCAGGGGCTCCGCGACCCGCGGCCCCACGCAAGCGGGCCCCTGCGCGAGACGACCTCGCGCAGGGGCTTCGTGGGCCACAGGGCGCGGCGGCGTGTTCCGCGGCCCTCCGGTGAGAGGGCCGCCGATGGCACCCGGCCCCGGCCGGGCCTACTCCTGGACCTGGACGGCCCCGGTGTCGCACTGCACGACCTGCGGCGCAAAGAGGCCGAGGGGGACGGAGACGATCTCGGCGGAGGTGCTCTCGCAGTAGATGGTGCGGATCGGCTCGGCGACGCCCAGGCCGGTGTCGGCGGCGGCACCGGTGCCGCCCGCCAGCGCGACCGCGGCGAGTCCGGTGGCGGCAAGAAGGGTGCGAAAGCGCATGGCTCTCCTCATGTAGTCACAGCAAGCAATTGCATGATCACAGCATGAAAGGGGTGGGGTTGCAACGACGCCGGCTCCGCGTCGCCGGGACAAGGGGGACGGCAGGTCTTTCGCACCGCCCCGCACCCGTGCGGGGCGGGAAGGTTCGCCGGCGACCGCACTGTCCATGACCCCTCCTGGAAGGCATGCACGCTCCTGACGGACCCCGCCTGGCCGGACGCCTGGGGTGCGCAGTGACCGAGGCCATGACCCGCAAAGGCCTGATCCTCCAGGACACCGGATTCGCCCTCACCGGGGACGGCCTGGCCTGGTTCACCGACCAGGGCATCGCCCTGGAACGCACCGGCAGACGCCCTCTGGCCCGCCCCTGCCTGGACTGGACCGAACGCCGCCCCCACCTGGCCGGGACCGCCGGAGCAGCACTGTGCGCCCACGCCCTGGCCGCCCGCTGGCTCACACGCGTCGGCTCGGGCCGCGCCCTGAAGATGACCGACCAGGGGGAACGCGCCCTGCGGCAATCACTGGGCCTGGATCCGGACACTCTTCGCTGAGCGGCGCAACGTCCGCCCCCTAGCGTCCTCCCATGACCTCCTCACACGCCCGCCGGCGGTGGCCCGCCCCGGCAGCCGCAGGCGTCACCGTCCTGTTGTGGGCCTCGGCCTTCGTCTCCATCCGCAGCGCCGGGGAGTTCTACTCCCCCGGCGCCCTGGCCCTGGGCCGCCTGGCGGCCGGGTCCCTCGTCCTGGTCGCGGTCCTGCTGCTGACACGCACCGGTTGGCCGCCCCGTGCGGCCTGGCCGGGCATCGCCGCCTCGGGTGTGCTCTGGTTCGGTGTGTACATGGTCGCCCTGAACTGGGGAGAGCGCGAGGTCGACGCGGGCACCGCCGCCATGGTCGTCAACCTGGGACCGGTCCTGATCACGCTGCTCAGCGCCGTGTGGTTGGGCGAAGGGCTCCCCCGACCGCTCCTGTGGGGGACGGCAGTGGCCTTCACCGGGGCCGTGGTGGTGGGTGCCGCCACCGCGGGGGCCCAGGGCGCGTCCGTGCTCGGCGTCCTGCTGTGCCTGGTCGCGGCGGTGACCTACGCGGTGGGAGTGGTCCTTCAAAAACCCGCGCTGCGCCACGCCTCGGCGTTGCAGGTCTGCGCGTTCGGCTGCCTGGTGGGCACGGTGGTGTGCCTGCCCTTCGCGGGGTGGCGGACAAGATAAGCCGGAAAGGGGCAACGGGCCTACGTTTTCGCAGGTCAGAAGGTAGACCAATCCTGCTGTGTGGAGTGGTCTAGCGTTCCGGCGTGGTTCGTCCTGATATCGCACGTTTCTGGCCGCCGGTAACTGCTCTTATCAGTGCGGTCAGAATGCACCCGGACGCCGCTGGAGGACGTCCATTGCCGGTTTCCGGCGTATCCCGTCCAGCCCCCCACGGCATCGCGCCCGTGGCCGGCCACGTCTACGACCAGCACACCGACGTCGTCGAGGCCCTGGCCGCCGAGGTCGAGGAAGAGGTCGGCCTCACCGTCACCAGCTCGCGCGAGGTGGGACGCGGCCACATCCCGAACCTGTGCGCCTCCCTTCCGCACGAGCTGCGGCCGGGTCACCAGTGGTGGCTCTACCGCGCCACCGGCACCCTGAGGCCCGCCCCCGGCGAGACCAAGGGCGCCGCCTGGTACACCCCGCGCGAGGTTCGGGCCCTGGCCGACCGCACCCTCGCGCACGCCCGCGGCGAGATCACGGAGAAGGAGTTCGAGACAGACCCCGGCCTGGAGGAGATTCCCTTGCACACCGAGGTCGTGGTCGAGGCCGACGGCGACGTGGTGACCGGCTGCTTGCTCGACTACTCCACCTGGCACCTGTGGCTGCATGGCCACGACCAGGAGTACACCGACCACGACCGCCCCTGGCGGGCCCGCCTGTCCACGGTCACCGCCGTGACCCGGGTCGCCGTGCGCTGACCTGCCTCATCCGAGGACCCGTTTTTGGCACCCCGTCCCCGCCCCGGGACAGGAGTCCCGGGGCGGGGGCTTCGTGCTGTCCGGGGTGCAATCACTTGCGCCAGGCGGCACCCGCGGCCCCGCCGCGCAAGTGATTGCGCGAACGGGCCACCAGCTGCCAGCGGCGCAACGCTTTGCGCGGCGCTGGTCAGGGCTCTACCGCCACCTCCTGCAGCAATCCTTCTCGCCCCCCAGCATGCCGCGGGGTGTCGCTTCACCGGCGAGATAACTGTCGAGGGTCTTCCGGCGTTGTGCCAGGCGCAGCTCCTGCCGGGCAAGTTCGTCACGAACCTCGCGGACACGAGTGAGAAGTGCTGAGCAGTCCGCTTCCGTGCGCGTGTGTTCGGCAAGCGGAAGGCTGTCGCGGATGACCTGCGAGGACAGGCCCGCGCTGAACAGGTCTTGGATGAAGGCGACTCGCTCTACCGCGTCCAGCTCGTACTCCCGGTAGCCGTTGGCTGTACGGCGGCTTCGCAGCAGGCCCTGTTGCTCGTAGTAGCGCAGGGAGCGACTGCTCGCGCCCGTGGCCGCGCTGAGTTCTCCGATCCGCACCGCGCTTCTCCGAACATCTCCGATGTTGACCTTGACACTGATGTCACAGTTTAGCGTTCTGGGCATGACCACCGCACCGCAGATGAAAGGCCGAACCGCGGTCGTGACCGGCGCCACGTCCGGCATCGGAGCCGAGATCGCCGACCAGTTGGCCGGGCACGGCGCCCAATCTCTAGCACGGGCGCCTACCAGCCGACGCCGTACATGGCCGCCTACTCCGCGTCCAAGTCCTTCGTACTCTCATTCACCCAGGCCGTATGGGCCGAGGTCGCTGGCACTGGCGTGCGGGTTGTGGCCGTCGCCCCCGGCCCCACCGACACGCCGATGAACGCAGCGGCGTCGCCACTGCGCAAACGTCAGCCCGCAGACGTGGCCCGCACCGCTCTGGCCGCGCTGAGCCGGCGGCGGCCCGCCATTGTGGACGGCGGTGGCAACGCTCTGCAGACCTTCATCTTCAGCAGGCTGTTACCGGCCGGAATCGCCGCCCGTGTCGGGAAACGAATCATCGAATCCACGATTCTCCATCGCTGACCCGCGACCACTACCTACCTCCTTCGTGAAAGAGGAACAGCATGCCCGAACCGATCATGACGACAGCCCACGAATTGGGCGGCCTGCGCGGGCGCCGCGTTCTTGTCACCGGTGGCAGCAAAGGAATCGGGCGCGCCGTCGCCTCCCGGCTCGCAGCCGCCGGCGCGACGGTCGTCGCGACGGCCAGAAAAGATCCCGGGAACCTGCCGCCCGCAGTGCATTTCATCTCAGCCGACCTCAGCACAGCAGACGGCTGCGCCGAGCTGGTCACCGCCGCGACCGATCTGCTCGGCAGTATCGACGTACTGATCAACAACGTCGGTGCCGGTACCCCGCCACCCGACGGACTGCTATCGGCATCGGACGACATCTGGGAACAGGCACTCCAGCTGAACCTGTTGCCTTCGGTCCGCCTGGACCGCGCGGTGCTCCCCGAGATGATCGCAGGGGGCAGCGGCGCGATCATCCACGTCACCTCGGTGGGCGCCTACCTCCCGATCGGCCCTGACGCCCCCTACCAGGCAGCGAAGGCGGCGCTGTCGACCTACAGCAAAGCACTGGCCAACGAATTCGCCGGGCACGGTGTCCGGGTCAACAGGATTTCCCCCGGCCTGATCGCCAATGACGCAATTTCCGCGCTGCTCGCACAATCCGCCCACGGCGCCCCCAACGACCCCACTGCGCAGATGCTCGAAAAATGGGTCGGCGGCATTCCCCTGGGACGTCCCGGGCAACCCGCCGAGGTCGCCGACCTGGTCACTTTCCTGGTTTCCGACCAAGCCGCCTGGATCACCGGCTCGGACTTCCGTATCGACGGCGGCTCATTCCAAGCCGTGTGACCGGCGCGTCGAACGCTGACCTGGAATACACCACAAGGAACCGCAGCTCGACGAGTTCGGCCTCGGAGAACACCTGAGTAGCCAAAGGGAGACTCCGCTCGCGTCAGGGGCGGCCATCGGCGACTACTCAACCAGGCGTGGCTGCTTAGCGTTGGATTTTCCGCGAAAACTACAAGGAATCGCTATTTCATCGGATGCAAGCCTGCCAGTCTCACGCCCTGGAGAGCAGTCGGCCGACAGCCGTCGGCCGGTTGTCTGCGCGGTCAGGAAGTGCCTCCGGCGAGGACACCGCGTACGACGCGGTGGGCGTCGCGGCCGACTCCGCGCAGGCTGGCCGAGGAATAGCTGCGCTGGAACTCCAGCCCCACGTACCCCAGTGCCGAAACGGTGGTGGAGACCCCGCCGGAGTGCAGGGGACGGCCGTCGGCGTCCAGGGCCCCGGTGCCGTCCAGGAAGTCCAGCGCGGGCCGGTATCCGGTGGCCAGCAGCACCGTGTCGACCTCCTCCGCGGTGCCGTCGGCCCACTCCACGCGGTCTCCTCGCAGGCGGGTGAAGAGCGGCCGGCGGTCCGGGTTGTCGGTGGCGAACGCCGCACGGAAGCGGCCGTCATCGATGACCGGCGTTCGAACCCGCTCCCACAACCGGCCCACCGGGGCGGCGTCCACCCCGGTGACGGCGCCCCACCAGTGGACGTCACGGCCCAGGGGACGCTGGTCCACCCAGGCGATCGGGGCTCGGCTGGTGAGGCTCACCCGCGCCGTCCGCGCCAGCTCGGCGGCGATCTCCACACCGGAGTTCCCGGCTCCCACGACCACGATCCGCTGCCCGCGGAAGGGCTCGGGGGTCCGGTAGTCGCACGAATGGAGCACGGTTCCGGTGAATCCGTCCAGACCCGGCAGCGGCGGCCGGTGCGGGCGCGTGAAGGTCCCCGAGGCCGCGATGAGCGCGCGTGCGCTCCACCGGGTCCCGTCGGCCGTGGTGACGGTGAACCCGCCGCCGTCGCGTTCGACGCGTGTCACCTTCTGCCCGAAGCGGAAGTCGGCGTCCAGCCGGTCGGCGTAGTCGCGCAGGTAGGTCGTGACCTCGTCCCGGTGAGGGTAGGTCGCGCCGCCGCCGGGCATCGCCCGGCCCGGGAGGGAGGCGTAGGGGGAGGGCGAGAACAGGGTCAGGCTCTCGTAGTAGTGCGGCCACGAGCCTCCTGCCGTGTCCGCTGCCTCCAGGACCAGCGGGCGGACGCGGTGGCGGTTGGCGGCGTGGACGGCGGCCAATCCCGCCTCTCCGGCGCCGATGACGATCACGGGGGCCTCGAACATGGGGTCCTCTTCCTTCTTTCTGCGGGGCGGGATGCCGGGAAGGAAGGTACCAACGCACGCCGGGCCGGGCGCCTTGTCCGGGATGGCGAACACCTGCGCGAGGACAGTGCTCGTGGGCGGCCGCGGTGAAACGCCTCCAGGCGCGCGCCCGACTCCGGCCGACAGGGGGGCGGATCTGGCGGGGGCCGGTAATCGAGTAGTCGGTGTTCTTCCGGCTTGGCCTGCTGCTCCCGAACGCCCGGCAACAGGACATGTGACCGGCGAGTAGCTCCTGCCGAGTGGCCGTTGCCGGACACGGCGCGGCCGGGGCCGGGGCCGGCCACACCCCGGACCTACGTGCCGGGGCCAGTGCATGCTCAGGGAGCGGGCGCACCCGAGCGCCCCGGGAAGTGGGGCCTGGCCGGGGAGATCGCCCGGGTGCCCGCCGAGGCGACACTGAACATGCTCTACCTCGGGGTGTTCCCGACCGCTGTGGCCTTCACCACCTGGGGTTTCGCCCTCTCACGGATGCCCGCCGGGCGGTTGGGCGCCACCACCTACCTGGTGCCGGTCCTGGTGGTGGTGCTGTCCTGGGCGCTGCTGGAGGAGGTGCCCCCGCCGATGGCGTTCGCGGGCGGGGCCCTGTGCCTGGCCGGGGTGGCGCTCTCCCGCCGCAGGACCCCACCCCCCGTACCCGCGACCCCGTCGCCGCCCCCGCACTCCGGCCCCCGGGTGCCGCAGGTTCCCGGCCCGGCGCCCGACCGCGGCTCGGGGGCGTGAGCGGGCGGGCTCCGCGTGCGCGGGCCCGCCACAGCAGGGACCGGACACCGCCGGTCAGGCGACGTCGCGGGCGCGCACCGCCCTGCGGGTCCGCTCGGCGACCAGGTCGGCGTTGATGGCCATACCCGCGCGCACCCCGCAGGCCAGCGCGCCGACGACCTTCTCGGAAGGTGCTGTGGCGTTGCCGGCCACCCACACACCGGCAAGACCGGTGGCCCCGCAGGCGTCGGCGGGCACGTGCGTGCCGATGTCGAGCCCGCGCACGGGCTGCGCCTCCAACCCCAGCCCCTCCGGGAACCGCACCCGGGCGGCCGTGCGCGGTGCCACCACCAGGACCCGCAGCGCGATGGCGGTACCCCCTTGCAGAGTCACGCCGCTGAGCCCGGCCCCGTCGGTGTCCACCCGCGCGACCTCTGGCGCCACAGCAGGGCCTCGTGCACGGCTGAGACACCGGTGGCCAGGACACCGATCGGCTGGTCGCGGACCTCCCACCCGTGGCAGTAGGGGCAGTGCACGACATCGCGCCCCCACCGCTCGGCCAGGCCGGGCACGTCGGGTAGTTCCTCCTGCAGGCCGGTGGCGACCAGCAGGCGGTCGGCGGTGACGGCGCCACCATCGGCCAGACCCAGCAGGAACCCGCCCTCGGGGCGGTGCTCGGCGGCGGTGACCCGCCCGGCGCGCACCCGGGCACCGTAGCCGAAGACCTCGGCGCGCCCCAGGGCGAGCAGTTCGCCCGGCGGGGTGCCCTCGCGGGTCAGGAAGGCGTGCACCCCCGGGCGGGGGCGTTGCGGGGCCCGCCCTCGTCGACGACCAGGACCGAGCGCCGGGCACGGGCCAGGGTGAGGGCTCCGGAGAGCCCGGCGGCTCCCCCGCCGATGACGACGACCTCGTGGTGGTCGGTGGGCTGCTCGGCGCCGGCGGGCCGGTGTTCGGTGGCGTCCATGCGGATCCCCTGTCGTGCCTCGTCCTCGTTCAGTGGGATCCATCCTGGACAACGGCCGCCGACTCGACAAAATTATTTGCCGACCTGGTAAAACTCGGAGCGTGCGCGGACCGCGCGGCCGGAGAGCACCAAGGCCCGCGGGGGCCGCCCACGCCCCGCCCTGAGACCCAGGAGGGCGCGGGCGGAACCCACCACCGGGGCCCGGCGCGGTTCAGTCGCCCTGCGGGGCCGGCCCCACGTTGCCCAGCTCCCGGGTGACCGCGATCTCGATGGCCACACGCGCGGGGTTGGGACGCGGGGCCCGGTAGCGCCCGGTGTAGAGGCGTACCGCCTCCGCCACCGCCCCGGCCTCGCCCGTCACCGTCGCCGTGCCCTCCAGGGTGGACCAGCGCGCACCCTCCACCTGCGACACCGACACCAGCGCCCCGGGGTGCGCGGCCAGGTTGCGGGCCTTGAAGCTGGCCCCGTCCGCGATCACCCGCACCAGGCGCCGCCCTGGGTCGTAGGTCGCCCCGACAGGGACCTGGTGGATGCTGCCGTCCGGCCGGGGGCTGGCCAGCATGCACAGGCGGCGCTCGCCCCAGAAGGCGAGGAAGGGGTCGGTGGGAGTCTCGGACACGGCGGGCTCTTCTCGGGTCGGCATGGAAAACCCCAGGATCCCAGAACAGCCGGTGTGGGGTGGCACACACCACATTGACGCGTCCAACTCCGTCAATAAACTTGAGCCCATCAGCATCAAGTTACGTTTCTGAGATTATTTCGGGGGTTCACAGCATGCTCCTCACCCGCACCATCCCCTTCGACGTCACCCGCACCGCCGCCACCGCGCACAAGCCGACCGTCCCCATGGACGTCTCCCGCGCCGAGGGCGAACTCCTCGTGCAGCTCGACCTGCCCGGCGTCCGGGCCGAGAGCATCGACCTGGAGGTCGAACGCGACGTGCTCACCGTCCGCGCCCAGCGTCCCGCCCGTCAGGAAGGGGTCAGCCCCGTGGTGACCGAGCGCCCCACCGGCACCTTCACACGGCGGCTGCAGCTGGGCCAGAACCTGGACACCGACAACATCAGCGCCCACTACACCGACGGCGTCCTGACCCTGCGCCTGCCCGTCGCCGACAAGGCCAAGGCGCGCAAGATCCTGGTGGGCCAGGGCGGCACCGCCGACTGAGGCGGACTCCCAGGCCGCAGGCCGGGCAGGGGGCGCACAGCCACGGGGGCTGCGCGCCCCCTGCCGCCGCAACGCGCCGGGGCCATCTCCACCGCCCGGGCCGGGTGCGGAAAGGCGTTGCCCAGCAGTGCCGGACCCGGCCCCCTGAGGCGGGACCCGCCGCGGGAAACGATCGTTTCCCGGAGATCGCGCACAAGGCTGAGGGGCAGGTGCCTGGCCTGCCGCAGGCTCGGGCCGGTCAGTCCAGGTCGGACATGTCGAGCACGAAGCGGTACCGGACGGCGTTGCGTTCCAGGGCCGTGTTCACCGGGGACGAGGGCAGCAGCTCGATGTCGGCGGTGATGTTGTGTTCGGCGCAAAAGCCCAGCACGGCGGCGGTGGAGGGGCGACCGACACTGCCGGCGAAGCTGAGCTTCTTGCGGCCGACGAGCAGGTCGGTGGTGTTGACGGTGACCGGGCCGAGGTGGCCGAGATGGCTGAGGGTGCCGTCCATGGCGACCGTGCGCGGGTAGGGGGTCAGGTCGTGGGGAGCGGAGACGGTGTCGACGAGAACGTCGAACCGGTCCCGGACGGCTTCCATCTGCCCTGCGTCCGTGGAGACGACGAACCCTTCTGCGCCGAGGCTGCGCGCCTCGTCGGCCTTGTCCGGTGTGCGGCTGATGACGGAGGTCCTGGCGCCGAGTGCGACGGCCAGTTTGACGGCCAGATGTCCCAGGCCACCCAGCCCGGCCACGGCGACCGTGCTGCCCGGCCCCACCCCCAGGGCTTGCAGGGGTTCCCAGACGGTGACACCGGCGCAGAGCAGGGGGCTGCTCCTGCCGCGTCCAGGCCCGGGGGCAGGTGGTAGGCGAACTTCTCGCGGACCAGGTACTCGCGGCAGTAGCCGCCCAGGGTGGTCGCTCCGTCCCAGCGGTCGCTTCCGCCGTAGGTCAGGGTCGGGAAGTCACGGCAGAAGTTCTCCTGACCGGCCCGGCACATGGGGCACCTCCCGCACGAGGATGTCGCCGACGGCCACGGGGTCGCCCGGGGCGAAGCCGGTGACAGCGCTGCCGACCTCGCTCACCGTGCCCGTGAACTCGTGCCCCGGCACCAGGACCCCGTCCGTGTGGTCTTTGTGGGCGCGCCCTGTTGCGGAACTGCGTTCGCCGCACCGTTGCTCCGCGACAAGCAACCCCTGCCGCGCCCTGAACCGTGGCACGCTCCCTGCGGTATTGCGTGGCCCGAAAGACCGCGATCGTCTGCGCCCCTGCGCCCCTCGCACCCTCCCTGGCGGCGCCCACCCCTGTAGTAAAATCCCGGCCCACCCCTGCCACCGCGGAGGCCCCATGGCCCACCCCACCCCCCACGCCCAGGGCATGCTCGACACCGACGACGGCCACCACCTGTACTGGCACGAGTACGGCAACCCCCGCGGACACCCCGCCCTGGTCCTGCACGGCGGCCCCGGCAGCGGCTGCCACCCCGGCTACACCCGCTTCTTCGACACCGACCGCTACCGCGTGATCATGCTCGACCAGCGCGGCAGCGGGCGCTCCACCCCCAACGCCCGCCTCACCACCACCGACCTCACCACCAACACCACCCACCACCTCATCGACGACATCGAAGCCCTGCGCACCCTGCGGGGCATCCCCGCCTGGCACGTCCTGGGCGCCTCCTGGGGCTGCACACTGGGCCTGGCCTACGCCCAGGCCCACCCCGACCGGGTCAGCGCCCTGGCCCTGGTCGCGGTCACCAACACCACCGCCGCCGAAGTCCACTGGATCACCCACGCCATGGGCCGCGTCTTCCCCGAGGAATGGGAACTCTTCCACCAGGGCGCCGGACCCGGCGCCGACCCCCACGACCTGTCCACCGCCTACGCGCGCCGCCTCGCCCACCCCGACCCGCAGGTCCGCTTCGACGCCGCCCGCGCCTGGTGCCGGTGGGAGGACGTCCACGTCTCCACCGCCCCCGGGTACACCCCCAACGCCCGCTTCGAAGACCCCGACTTCCGGATGACCTTCGCCCGCCTGGTCACCCACTACTGGTCCCACGCCGCCTTCCTCGACCAGGGCCAACTCCAGCGCGACGCCCACCGCCTGACGGGCACACCCGGAGCCATGGTCCACGGACGCCTGGACATCAGCGGCCCCGTCGACATCGCCCACCGCCTCTCCCGCACCTGGACCGACGCCGACCTGGTGGTGGTCGAGGAAGCCGGACACGGCGCAGGCACCGTCACCCTGGCGGGGGCCGCCCGAAAGGCCACCGACCGCCTCGCCCCCTGACCCCGCCCCGGCACCGCGCGCCGGGAGAGGGCCCCGGCGCGCGGCGCCGGCACCTGGCGGGGCGCGCTCTCAGGTTCGGCCCGGCGAGGGACCGCCCTGGGCCGCCCCTGCTGCCCGCAGGTGCAGCAGGCGCACCTGGGCGGCCACAGCCGACCAGATCTGCTCGGGAAGGTCATGGCCCAGACCGGGGTAGATGACCAGGCGCGCCCCGGGGATACGGCCCGCGATGGCCCGTCCCGCTCGGGGGCGGATCAGCGGATCGCCCTGGCCGTGCAGGACGAGGGAGGGCGCCGTGATCGTGCTGATCGCGGGCCCCCGCCACTGGGCGCCGATCTGCCGGCTCTGTGCCCCGCCGTCGCGGACCCCGGGGTCCGCGGTCCGGGTGACCACCCCCCGCACGGCCTCCTCGTCGAAGGGGTAACCGGGGGAGGCCACCAGGCGTGCCACCGCCAGAGCGGCCTCGATGTCCCCCTCCCGGGTGTGGGGAAAGCGCACCCGCGCGAACCGGGCCAGTGTCCCCAGGCGTACATAGGGCAGGGTGCGCAGCCCGGCCGCGTCACCGGGCACCGCCGCCATGGAGGTCAGGGTCCGCACCCGCCCGGGGTGGCGCACCGCGATGCGCTGCGCGACGGCGCCGCCCAGGGAGTGACCCAACACGTGTGCCGACCCCCACCCCAGCGCCTCCATGACGGCGACGGCGTCGTCGGTCATCTCCTCCGCGGAGTAGGAGTCCTCCCGCCTGCCGAACAGGGCGGCCACCGGGTTCCTGCGCGCGGTGGAGGGCAGGCGCGTGGACTCGCCCGCATCGCGCTGGTCATAGCGAGCCACCGCGAACCCCTGGTCGGCCAGGGCCCGGCAGAACCCGTCGGGCCACCACAGGCGGCTCACCCCGAGCCCCATGATCAGCAGCAGCGGCTCGCGCTGCCGCTCGCCCGCACCCTCGGCCCACCGGTCGTAGGCGATACGCACACCCGCGCTGCGCGCCCAGCGGGTCCGCGTCCACGCCCCTTCGGCCGTCGCACCCATGGCACCCCCTCCACAAAACTGCGATCACTGTTCTCAGTTTAGGATAGGGGGTGTCCAGCGCACAGCAACGGAGGGGTCCTGTGACCGAAGAACCGGCGACCGTGTGGGAACGCCGCAGCCGAGGCGAACGCGGCCCCGCCCCCGAGCGCAACCGCGACCAGATCACCGCGGCCGCCGTCGCCCTGGCGGACGAGGGCGGCCTGCCGGCCGTGTCGATGCGCCAGGTGGCGGCCCGACTCCACACGGGCCCCTCCTCCCTCTACCGCTACATCACCACCCGGGACGAACTCCTGGACCTGATGGTCGACAGCCTCGCAGCCCGGATCGACCTGACCGTGCCACTGAGCGGCGACCCGGTACAGGACCTCACCGACCTCGCCCTGCGTTCCAGAGCCGTCCACCTCGACCACCCCTGGCTCTCGGACCTGGCGCCCGAACCGAGCCGGATCGGCCCCCGGGGAGCCGACCTCGTCGAGTACGCGCTCCGCGCCCTGGCTCCCACAACCCTGTCGCAGCAGGCGCGCCTGGAGACCGTCGGGCTGCTGAACGGCCTGGTGCTCCTGTTCACCCGCACAGAGATCGCCCGCCGCACCTCCCCCACCGACCACCAGGCCGCGCACGCCGCCTACCTCACCAGGACGGCCGCCCAAGGCCGCCACCCCTTCCTGGCCGCCGCCCTGGCCGCGACAGAACCGGCAGAGGAACCCGGCGCCCTCTTCCCCCGCATGATGCGCGATGTCCTGACCGCGCTACTGCGCTGACACCCCCACCCAGGACCCGCACCAGCAGCACACCCGGACACCCGCCCACACACAGCGGTGCCCCACCCGGCGGGGAACCGGGTGGGGCACAAGAACACACCGACCCCACCCCGGCCCCACCAGATGGGCCAGGGCCCGGAAGCGTCTTGCGGGGGCTCCCGGGTCCGTGAGCGACCGCCCGGGCCAGCTCCCTAGGCCGTGTTCCGCGGATCATTCCGGGCTCGCAACCGCCAGGCTGCCTCTCGCTGCGCCGACCACGCTTGGACAGCCAGACCCGGGCTGACCTGCGCTACTCGTCTTGCGAGAGATTGCCTGGAGGCCGCTCGCGGCGATCGGCGCAAGCGCCGAATCAACCGAAAGCATCCACGGAACACGCCCTAGGCGCTGCGCTCCTTCAGCTCCCGCACCAGCACCTCCACCTCCTCCTCGGTGTTGAAGTAGTGCACCGACGCCCGCACCGCCTCATCCACCCCCGCCCCGGGCTCCCACACCTGGTTCCACACCCGCGCCACACTCACATTCACCCCGGCCCCCACCAGATGGGCCCGCACATGCTCGGCCGGAACCCCCTGCACCGCGAACGTCACGATCCCCGACCGCACCGCCCCCCGATCCAACACCCGCACCCCCGCCACCTGACCCAACCTGTCGCGCGCGTACTCCGCCAGAGCCCCCACCCGCTCACGGATCCGCTCCAACCCCAACGCCACCGCGTAGTCCACCGCCACACCCAACCCGATCTGACCGGCCACACTCCGCTCAAAACTCTCAAAACGACGCGCATCGGCGCGCACCCGGTACTCCCCCTCCCCCACCCAGTGCGCCGAGGACACATCCACCACGGCCGGCTCCACCAGATCCGCCCCCGCCCGCGCATACAAGAACCCCGTCCCCCGCGGCCCCCGCAAGAACTTGCGCCCCGTCCCCGTCAACAGGTCACACCCCAACCGCTCCACATCCAGATCCCACTGCCCCACCGACTGGCACGCATCCAACAGGAACAACGCACCCGCAGCCCGGCACAACGCCCCCACCTCCTGCACCGGATTCACCAACCCGTTGTGCGTGGGCATGTGGTTCAACGCCACCAAACGCACCCCGCCCCGCCCCAACTCCCGCTCCAACGCCTCCAGATCCACCGCCCCGTCCGGCCCGTCGGGCACCACCTGCACCCGCACCCCACGCTCACGGGCCGCCTTCACCAACCCCAACGCATTACTGGGGTATTCACTCGTGGTCGTCAACACCCGGTCCCCCGCCTCCAGGCGCACCGCACCAAACCCCGCCTCCCACGCCCGCGTCGCACTCTCCACGAACGCGATCTCCTCCGGGCGCGCCCCCACCAGCCGCGCCACCGCCGTGTAGAACCCCTCCACGCGCGCCTCGGCCCGCTCGGCCGCCTCATAGCCGCCCACCCGCGCCTCCAACCGCAGGTGCCCCACCACCGCCTCCATCACCGGCACCGGCGGCAACGACGAACCCGCGTTGTTCAGATGCACCAGATCCGCGACCGCGGGAGTGTCCGCCCGCACCGCACCCACGTCGATTCCCATACACCGCCGCCTTCCAGGAGGGGACCACCAACGCCGGGGACCCTACCCAGAGCACACCGCACTCAGCGCACCAGCCCTGACCGCACCGCACACACCACCAAAATCCCCCACACCCGCGCCACCACACAGCACCCCCGGCACCGGCCACGATGTGGGCGACAACGCCCCCACACCCGACCCACCTACCCCCACCCATCAGCCACAATGACCACACGCCACGACCAGACCCACGAAAGAGCACCCCGCCATGCCCTTGCCCAAAGCCGAACTCCACCTCCACATCGAAGGCACCCTCGAACCCGAACTCGCCTTCACCCTCGCCCACCGCAACGGCATCACCCTGCCCCACCCCGGCGTCGACGCCCTACGCGCCGCCTACTCCTTCACCGACCTGCAGTCCTTCCTCGACCTCTACTACGACCTCATGGACGTCCTGCGCACCGAAGCCGACTTCACCGACCTCGCCAACGCCTATCTCGCCCGCGCCGCCACCCAAGGCGTCCGCCACGCCGAGATTTTCTTCGACCCCCAAGCCCACACCAGCCGCGGCATCCCCCTGGACACCGTCATCAACGGCCTGGCCGCCGCCCTGGACACCAGCCTCGAACACCACGGCATCAGCACCGCCCTCATCCTGTGCTTCCTGCGCGACCGCCCCGCCACCGAAGCCCTCCACACCCTCGAACAGGCCCGCCCCCACCTGCACCGCATCACCGCCGTCGGCCTGGACTCCGCCGAAGTCGCACACCCGCCCCACACATTCACCGACGTCTTCGCCGCCGCCCGCGACCTCGGCCTGCGCTGCGTCGCCCACGCCGGAGAGGAAGGCCCCGCCTCCTACATCTGGCAGGCCCTGAACCTGCTCAAAGCCGAACGCATCGACCACGGCATCCGCGCCCTGGAGGACCCCGACCTCCTCACCCACCTGGCCCGCACACAAACCCCCCTCACCGTGTGCCCCCTGTCCAACGTGCGCCTACGCGCCGTCCCCACCCTCGCCCAACACCCCCTGCCCGCCCTCATCGACGCCGGGCTCCTCGTCACCGTCAACTCCGACGACCCCTCCTACTTCGGCGGCTACGTCCACGACAACTTCGAGGCCCTGCACACCCACCTGGGCCTGGACGACGCCACCCTGCGCCAACTCGCCCGCAACTCCTTCACCGCCTCCTTCCTGCCACCCGAACGCAAAAAAGCCCTCATCGCCGAAGTCGACGCCTACCCCGCCACCTGGTAAACACATGGCCGGGCCCCTCCCACCCCAGGAAGGGACCCGGCCACACACGCTCTCCCACAGCAGGGGACCGGCGTCCTGCCCGCCCACCGCCCTGAACAGCACCACCACCGCACACGCCCAGGGCACAGCAACAACCCGAAAAGAAAAAAGGGGGAAGACCTCAGGCCGCACCCGAACCAAACCGCTCCCGGTACCGGGCCGGCGCACACCCCAGCACCCGCACGAACGCCCGCCGCATCACCTCAGCACTGGCGAACCCGCACCTGCGCGCAACCGCCACCACCGGAGCCCCGTCCTCCTCCAACAACCGCCGCGCCGTCTCCACCCGCACCCGCTCCACATACCGGCCCGGCGTACACCCCACCTCCCGAGCGAACACCCGCGCGAACTGACGCGGCGACAACCCCACCCGCGCCGCCAACACCCCCACCGACAAATCACCCTCCGGGTGCTCCGCCACCCAGTGCTGCACATCCCGCACCGGCACCCGCTGCGCCGCCTGCACCGACAGGTGCGTCGAGAACTGCGCCTGGTTCCCCGGCCTGCGCAAGAACACCACCAGATGGCGCGCCACCTCCAACGCCACCACCCGCCCCAGATCCTCCTCCACCAGCGCCAACGCCATATCGATCCCCGCCGTCACCCCCGCCGAGGTCACCACACGCCCCTGACGCACAAAAATCGGATCCGGCTCCACCCGCACCAACGGGTACTCCCGCGCCAACCGCTCACAGAACGCCCAGTGCGTCGTCGCCCGCAACCCGTCCAACACCCCCGCCCCCGCCAACAGGAACGCCCCCGTACACACCGACGCCACCCGCCCCACACCCCCGGCGTTCTCACGCAACCACCCCACCAGCTCCGGCTGTTCCTCCCGCGTGCCCGAACCCCCCGGCACCACCAGGGTGTCCACCCGCCCCACCCGCTCCAACGCCACCGAAGGCACCAACCCCACACCGCACGAGGAGGCCACCGCACCCCCGCCCAACGACGCCGTACGCACCCGATAGGCCCCCTGCGACGCGGACGAGGCCCCCGAGAACACCTCCAGCGGACCCGCCACATCCAGACTCAACACCCCGTCGAAGACGACGACCACCACCTCATGAACCATGCCCCATCCTCACCACCCCCGCCCCACGGCCGCAAGGACACACACCCCACCCTTCCTGCCACTCCGCGCCGCCCCCGCACACCACCGTGACCTCGACCAAACTTCAGATGCGAGTGGGGCCACCACACCCACCAAGGACGCCACGTCAGCACCGTCGACGATGACGCGCTCCAGCACGACCTCGCTCCTGCCGTGCGTGAAGTGCGGCCACATCGTGGTGAAGTACGGCGCGACCTCCTCCCTGCGGGAACGGCGCCCGGTCCAGGACAGCGCGCCACTGCCGGGGACGTGCCAGTCGATCTCCTCGGCGAACGGTTCCTGGATGCCCCCGGGAACCAACCCACCCCACAAGGCGTTCCACCCACCGAACCCCCCACCCACAGAGACCAAGGACACGAACAGATAACGAGAACTCTCATGCACCCAGGACAATCCCAGGCAGGTGACGACCACCCACACGAACGGACACCCGTGAGGCTCTCCAACCGCGGAAAACTGCGCCGCAGCCCCGCACGCACCCACACCCCCACCCACCCCCTCGTCGAGTTCCGCGACGTGTCCCTCACCCACGCCCGCACCCCACTCCTGGACCACCTCGACCTCACCCTCCACCCCGGCGAACACGTCGCCCTCGTCGGCCTGTCCACCACCGCCACCACAGCCCTCACCCACCTACTCACCGGCCACACCACCCCCACCCACGGCCACATCACCACCCACACCCCCACCCACCTGCTCACCCCCACCCCCCACACCACCCTCGCCCAAACCATCACCGGCCACACCACACCCGACCCCCACGACCCCCACCTCACCCACGCCCTCACCACCACCGGACTCGACCCCGCCCACCTGCACACACCCCTCACCCACCTCACCCCCCACCTCACCCCCCACATCCACCAGGCACGCACCCTCTACACCCACCACACCGGCGCCCGCCTCTTCGTCCTCACCAACCCCCCGACCCCCCACACCACCCCCACCCCCGACACCGCCCTGCTCCTACTCACCGACCAACCCACCCACGCCCGCACCGCCGACCGCATCCTCCTCCTCCGCCAAGGACGCGTCACCGAAACCGGCACCCACCACCAACTCCTCGTCCGCGGAGGCGCCTACGCACGCCTGTACGCCCTCCACGGCACCCACCGCACCCGCACCCCCTGACCCACGCACCCCACCCCCACCAACGACCTAAGATGGGCACCGTGCCACCCATCACCAAGGAACTCACCGTCGGCCAGGTCGCTGAACGCGCCGGAGTCGCCGTCTCCGCCCTGCACTTCTACGAACGCCAGGGCCTCATCCACAGCCGCCGCACCAGCGGAAACCAACGCCGCTACCGCCGCGACACCCTGCGCAGGGTCTCCTTCATCCGCATCTCCCAACGCGTCGGCATGCCCCTGGCCCGCATCCGCCAGGCCCTCGAAGAACTCCCCGACAACCGCACCCCCACCCGCACCGACTGGGCCCGCGTCTCCCACCGGTGGCGCGACGAACTCGACGCACGCATCGCCCAACTCATCCGCCTGCGCGACGACCTCACCGGCTGCATCGGCTGCGGCTGCCTGTCCCTGGACACCTGCACCCTGTCCAACCCCGGCGACGAACTCGCCGCAGCAGGCCCCGGCCCACGCCGACTCATGGTCCAGTCCCTGGCCGACGACGCCGACACCCTCTAACGCCACCCCCAGGACGCCCCTCACCCGCAACCCTCAGCCCGCGCACGGCACAGCGGACCAGGGCAGCGGGCTGCGGGCAGGACAACAGCACCGCACCACCCAGCGGTAGCCCCCCACCAGCTCACCGGTCGACGCCGCACCCCTCCAGCCCCACCCCGAACACACCGATGGCGGCGACCCCCCAGGGACCACCGCCACCGCACACCCCGAGCCGCCTACCGGCCCGCAGCCTCATCACGCCCGCGCCGCGCCAACTCGTCCGCGCGCTCGTTTCCCTCGTCGCCGCTGTGCCCGCGCACCCACCGCCACTCCACCTCATAGCGCGAGGCCACCTCGTCCAGGCGCTGCCACAGGTCGACGTTCTTCACGGGCTTCTTGTCGGCCGTCTTCCACCCGCGCTTCTTCCACCCGGGCAACCAGGTCGTGATCCCGTTGCGCACGTAGGAGGAATCGGTGTGCACCAGCACCGGCAGGGGCTTCTTCAGACTCTCCAACGCCTGGATGGCCGCCATCAGCTCCATCCGGTTGTTGGTGGTCTGCTCCTCACTCCCGTACAACTCCTTCTCGTGAGCGCCGTAGCTCAACCACACCCCCCACCCTCCCGGACCGGGGTTGCCGCTGCACGCCCCGTCGGTGTACACGACCACCCTCTGCGCCGACTCCCGGCCGGCCTCGTCCCCGTTGTGCATGCCGCGCAATCTACCGCCCCCCACGGTCACAGAAGAGTCACACCCCCCACCAGAAGAGCCACAAACAGGGCCACACCCCACGATTGGCCCCCCTAAACCCACCACTTCGGACCTCCAACACCCCCAAAGGCACCTACACCCCACCCAGCCACCAACCACCGCCAAACCCTGTTGCACCCCCCGATCCCCGCACACGACAATGGCCCACCCCACACCCCACCCGAGAAGAGCCGCATGAGCCAGCTGCACATCCGCACCTTCAGCATCGACTGCGCCGACCCCCACACCCTGGCCACCTTCTGGGCCCACGCACTGGGCCACCCCCTGCACCCCCACGACCAGCCGGGCGACGAGGAGGTCCTCATCCCCCTCCCCCAGGGACCGCCCCTGCTCTTCATCCGCGTCCCCGAACCCAAGGCCACCAAGAACCGCCTGCACCTGGACCTGCACGCCGCCCCCGGCACCACCCGCGACACCGAGGTCGCCCGCCTGCGCGCCCTGGGCGCCACGCTCGTCGACGACCTGCGCCAAGGCGACGGCACCGGCTGGGCCGTCCTGGCCGACCCCGAGGGCAACGAGTTCTGCATCGTCCGCGGCGAGCACGAGCGCTGACCACCACCCCGACAAAAAAAGGGGGGCGCCCCGGCCACCGCCGGGACACCCCCTCGCACACACGGGCTCAGTCCGCGAACTCCTGCGCCAGCTGCGCCGCACGCTCCTCACGACGCGCGAACACGTCGTGGGACATCTCGTCCATCTTCTTCAACACCCGCTTGCGCTCACGCGCCGAGAGCCGGTCCACGTACAACCGCCCCAGGGTGTGGTCGGTCTCGTGCTGAAGGCACCGGGCGAAGTACCCGTTCCCGCTCACCACCACCGGGTTGCCGTCCCGGTCCACACCCCGCACCGTCGCGTTCGCCGCCCGCCCCAGGTCCGCGTGCGGCCCCGGCACCGACAGGCACCCCTCGCTCTCGACCTCCACGGCATCGTCCAGGTCGCGCTCGTCCAACACGGGGTTGACCACGTGCCCCACATGGCGCACCCCGTCGTCGTCGGGGCAGTCATAGACGAACAGGCGCAGATCCACGCCCACCTGATTGCCCGCCAGCCCCACACCCTCGGCCGCGTACATCGTCACGAACATGTCGTCGACGAGCCGGTGCAGCTCCTCGCCGCCCAACATCTCCTCGGGCACGTCCGCGTTGCGCCGGTGCAGGACCTCCTCACCCGTCACGGTGACGCGCCGCACACGGCCGCGCGAGGCCTCCGGGGCCAGCTCGGGGAAGTCCTCCACCTCCCGGCCCTGAACGACAGCGGCGACATGGGCAGGCGTGGACTGCTCCGACATGGTCCTACTCTCAAACGCACTAGGGGAGAAAATGGTGGCACAACGCCACCAACACCCCGAAAAATAGCACGAAACGGCAGGTCAGCCGTGCACGGAACCCGGCCTCAGCGGAACCAGGAATTACCCTGGATCAGGCATCGCGCCAGGTAGTCGCGCAACGACACCACCACCAACCGCCGCCGATCGCTCTCATGATCCCACACCACGATCCCCGGACCGTAGTCCGTGTGCACGTACGCGAACTGCGGACCCATGTCCGAATCACCGAAGAAGATCATCTCGTCGAAAGGCGCGTACAACTCCAGATAGTCGGGTTCACCACGCATCGCCAGATTGTCCTCCATCAGGCGCCGCGCACTCCACACCACCGCGTCCCCGTACTCGTTGGTCACCCCGTCCGTCTCCCGCAACAGGGAGGCCAACTCGAACGGAAGAGGCAGCATCAAGTGCTTCTCCACCTCGGCAAGGGTCACCTCATCGGCCGGATCGTACAGATCGGCCTCGGGATACATCTCCAGAATCAGTTCACGCCACACACTCCCGATCATCACAGGTCGTGGCAAGACACGGGAAATCGTCAGCGGCGAGTTGCGCCAAAAACCCAAGCGAACCACGTCCGCACCGCCACAAACCCCCACCCACACCCCCACACGGACCCCACGGGAATAGCCACGCCCCTCGCCCTGTTGGACCCCACAGCGGGACGGTGCGGTAGCAAGTGTCCCCCGGGCTCCACCCGAAGCCTTCGCGGAACACCGCGCCCTCAGGGGCGGACATGGAACCGCGTTGTGCGCCACGCCGTGAGGCGACCGCCGCACCGTCCCGCCCTTCCCACACCCCCTGCGCCACATGCCGCGAGCACCCCCAACACGCCCAAATTGTCACTCTAAGTGCATGCAATGCAACAAGCAGTGACAATAGTGACCATGACCACCACACAACGCCTGCTCGCCACAGCCATCGCCACCCTCCTCGCCCTGCCCGCCCCCGCACACGCCACCACAACCCCCACAACCACCCCCACCCAAACCACCACCTACCCCGGACACACCACCAGCCGCTACGTCCCCCTCGGCCCCGCCACAGCCGACCACGCACACGACGCCGGATGCACCGAAGCCCGCACCGGCACCAACGGCGTCCGCATCCTCTTCTTCGGCACCCAGGAAACCAACAACCAACTCCGCGAACCCGGCACCAGCCACAACACCACCACACCCCGAGCAACCACCACCAAGGCCGCCGCCTACGCCCACCACTGGGCCAAGGGCTTCACCGACTGCCGCACCGGCCACACCCACGCCCACCTCGCCCTCGGCGTCAACAACAAGGACGACGGCGGCCTCACCGGCACCACCGCCGCACACCAATGGGCCACCCTCGTCGACAACACACGCCAACGCTCCACCACACCAGCCGTCACCATCACCGCCGCCCTCGACGCCGAACCCGGCTGGTCCACGCCCCGCTGGGCCCGCGACTGGATCAACACCTACACCGACACCACCCAAACCCCCCTCCACACCGCCAACTCAGCCGACGGCTGCCCCACCACCGGCACCGCCCACTGCAACAACAACTGGACCCTCGCCGACGTCCACCACCTCGCAGGAGGCGGCCAACCCACCGTCCACGCCCTCCCCCAGATCTACCGAACCGACGGCATCCAAGCCCGCCAATGGGCCCACATCAGCCGCTGGGGACACACCCACGCCAACGACCCCCTCCGCTTCGCCGGCGCCATGTCCCAACACACCGCCTGCCAACAGCGCACCTGCAACAACACCGACAACACCCCCCACCAGGCCTGGACCCAACTCACCGACGCCCTCAACGCCCACAGCAGCACCCGCATCCCCCCGCTCAAGACCGCCACCGACATCCGCTGGCCCTGACCCACCCACCACCGCGCCCGCTCCCACCGCCGGAGCGGGCCACACCCATGCCCACACCCCCACCACCCGAAAGGGGAGCCACCACCACCGCAAACACCACCCCCCACCCGCCAGAATGGACACAACACACCACACCAGCAGGAACGGAAGAACCACCCATGGCCACCGCACCCCACCACCGCGCAGGCCGCCTCACCACCCTGGCCTACCTCTTCCTCCTGCTCTCCCAGAACATCGCCGCCCTCCTACTCCTCCCCCTCGTCCTCGCCTCCGCCATCCTCACCCTCCTCTGGATCGGCCTCCCCTTCGTCATCCTCACCGGCACCCTCCTCCGCACCCTCGCCGACAGCCAACGACACACCCTCGGCCACCTCCTCCCCAAAGGCCCCATCCCCTCCGTCTACCACCCCATCCCCCCAGGAGGCCTCACCAGACGCGGAGCCACGATCATCACCGACCCCGGCACCTGGAAAGACCTCCTCTGGCTCATCTCCGGCACAGCCAACATCACCCTCATCGCCATCCCCGGCGCCCTCATCGGCCACGCCATCTACCAACTCCTCTTCGCCCTCGACCTCGCCGGCAACGCCCTCTACAGCACCTACACCCCCACCACCCTCCCCGACCAACTCATCCTCCTCGCCCCCGCAGCCCTCCTCCTCACCCTCGGACTCCTCCTCCTCCCACCCACCCTCGACATCTACATCCGCTTCAACCGCCTCCTCCTCGCCCCCTCCGAAAAAGCCCGACTCACCGCCCGCGTCGCCCACCTCGCCACCAGCCGCGCCAACACCATCGACAGCCAAGCCTCCGAAATCCGCCGCATCGAACGCGACCTCCACGACGGAGCCCAAGCCCGACTCGTCGCCCTCGGCATGCACCTCGGCATGGCCGAACAAATCGTCGAACAAGACCCCCACACCGCCCGCTCCATGCTCACCGAAGCCCGCGAAACCACCCGCCACGCCCTCACCGAACTCCGCGACCTCGTCCGCGGCATCCACCCACCCGTCCTCGTCGAACGCGGACTCGACGGAGCCGTCCACGCCCTCGCCCTCACCCACCACCTCCCCATCACCGTCACCATCGACCTCAACGGCCGCCCCGCCGACCCCGTCGAATCCGCCGCCTACTTCGCCATCGCCGAACTCCTCACCAACACCGCCAAACACGCACACGCCACCGAAGCCTGGATCCACATCAACCACGGCCGCAACCGCCTCGTCATCACCATCACCGACAACGGCACCGGCGGAGCCGACCCCGCCCCCGGCAGCGGCCTCACCGGCATCAGACGACGCCTCGACGCCTTCGATGGCACGATGAACATCACCAGCCCACAGGGCGGCCCCACCATCGTGACCCTGGAGATACCGTGCGCGTTGTCATCGCCGAAGACCTCGCCCTCCTCCGCGAGGGACTGATCAGACTCCTCGAAGCACACGACTTCACCGTCGTCGCCGCCGTCGACAACGGACCCGACCTACACGCAGCCCTCACCGAACACAAACCCGACGTCGCCGTCGTCGACGTCCGACTTCCCCCCACCTTCACCGACGAAGGACTCCAAGCCGCCATCGGAGCCCGCACCCAGGTCCCCGGGCTCCCCATCCTCGTCCTCTCCCAACACGTCGAACAGCTCTACGCCCGCGAGCTCCTCTCCGACGCCGAAGGCGGAGTCGGCTACCTCCTCAAAGACCGCGTCTTCGACATAGGCCAGTTCATCGAAGCCGTCCGCCGCGTCGCCGCCGGCGGCACCGCCATGGACCCCGCCGTCATCTCCCAGCTCCTCGCCCGCCAGGACCAGAGCGGCCCCCTCGCCCAACTCACCCCCCGCGAACGCGAAGTCCTCTCCGAAATGGCCGAAGGCCGCTCCAACTCCGCCATCGCCGGACGCCTCTACATCACCGAAAAAGCCGTCAGCAAGCACATCAACAACATCTTCACCAAACTCGACCTCCCGCCCTCCTCCGACGACAGCCGCCGCGTCCTCGCCGTCCTCGCCTACCTCAACGGCCAGTAGACACAAAAAACCGCGGCCCCGGCACAACACCGAGGGCCGCGGCCACACCCCAACCCCTACCGCTCCCGACGCACCCGATACAACCCGTCGATCTCCTCCGAGAACGCCCGCAACACCGCCTCACGACGCAACTCACCCGAAGGCTGCACCAACCCCGACTGCACGGTGAACTCCTCCGCCAACACATGGAACGACCGCACCGCCAAATGCCGCGGCACGCTCCGATTGGCCTCATACACCAACCCCTGCACCTCACGCAGCAGATCACGATCCCCCGCGATCTCCTCAGGCGCCATCGACAACGGCCGACCGTTCACCAACCGCCAGTACTCCAACTGATCACGCACCAACGTCACCAGAGCACTCGCGAACGGACGCCCCTCCACGATCACCAACACCTGACTGATCAACGGATGAGCACGCAAACGCGCCTCGAACTCCGCCACCAGCTCCGCGTCCCCACGCTCCACCGGAGCCTCCACCGTCGACGGCGGAGCAACCACACCGGAAGCCAACGCAGGAGCCCGCACCACCGGAGCCGCCTCCAACTCCGCCACAGCCCCCCCACCACCGGCCACGAACCGCCCCGGCACCCCCACCGAAGCCGCCTGCGGCCGCAACCGGCCCACCACCCTCACAAACCCGTCCTCGTCCACCTTCACCGAGAACCCCGTCGCCAACCACCCCTCACGGAACGCGCTCCGCGACGCCTCCTCGTCCCCCCAGTACCCCGAGAACAGCCCGCCACCGCGCACATACGCCTCACCCTCACGCGAGACCCACACCTCACAACCGGCCACCGCACGCCCCACCGTCCCCGGCGACCGCTCACCCACACCACCCGCCGCGAACGCCCCGGCCGTCTCCGCCGTACCGAACACCTGGAACACCGGAATCCCCACACCGCCGTAGAACGAGTCCAGACGGGCCGACAACTCACCCCCCCAGCACACCGCCATGTGCACCCGGTTCCCCAACGCCTCACGCAGCTTCGCGAACTGCCAGTCGTACATCGACCTCGACAACCGCTGCCAGGCACCCTTCTTCGGCGACCGATCGAACTGCACCGCCGAATCCACCGCCGAGTTGAACGTCCCCAGCGAGTCCCACCCCGTCGAACGCGCGCTCCCACGCTCCGCCTCGAAGACCGACTCCAACACCCCCGCACCACACACCAACACCGTCGGGCGGAACGACTCCACCCGACGCAGGAACCCACCCGGCTCCGCCAACCCCACACGCACACGACCCACCATGCACGCCAACAACGACGTCAACCCCTGAACCTGCGACAGCGGCAAATCCAACAGCGTGCTAGCCCGCCCCGGCGGCAACTCCGACAACCGCGACCACACACGGTCCGCCACACCCGCCGCCGACGACAACAGAGCACCGTGCGACAACACCACACCCCGCATCGAACGCGACACCGTACTCATCGGGTACAGCACCACCGCCGCATCCTCGGGCAACGTCCCATCCCTCCGGGACCGCACCGACGACGCATCCATGTACTGGCCCAACGAGGAGATCCCCGCCAGACCCGCCTCCATCCGCCACACACGGCCCAGGTCCGGCAACTCACGCTGCAACCCCGTCGCAGCACGCAACAGCCGGTCCCCCTGGATCACCGCAGCCGCCGGACGCGTCTGCCGCACCACATGCGCAACCCGCTGCACCGAAGCCGACTCGGGCAACGGAACCAGCACCGCCCGCACCGACCACACCGCGAACGCGACCCGCACCCAGTCCTGATGCGGCGACGCCGCCACCAACACCCGGTCGCCCTCACCCACTCCGGCGGCGACCAACCCCTTGGCCACCGCCGTCACCTCGGTCGCGAACTCACCGGCCGTCACCCGCTCCCAGCCGCCCCCGCTCCCGGGCACCGAGAACACCTCGGCATGCGCGTCGGAGTTCGCCACCTCGTACACCAGGTCGCTCAGCCCGGAAAGACCCAGGGCCCACGCACCAGGGGTGACACTCGGTTCGCCCATACCACTTCATCCTCTGCCACATCGGAAGACGGGTTCACACCAGACCAGACCCGCCTCAATCGGGGATTGTGACCTACTGTGCCCACAATCCCCACCCCACGGCAACCTGGCACCACGACCCAAAACCCCAGCACTCCTGGGGTCATCGGATCTTCGAACGCACCGTCCACACATACGCCGCCAACGACAGCGACACAGCCGACACCATCACCACCGACATACTCAACAAAGACGCCTGACCCGACGGCGTCGCACCCGCCAGGGCCGCCACACCACCACCCAGCGCGAACTGCAACGCCCCCATCAACGCCGAGGCCGTACCCGCCACCGAGGCCGGCTGCCCGTCCAGAGCCGTCACCGTCGCGTTCGGCATGATGAAACCGACACTGAACATCATCAGCGCCAACAACCCCACGGCCGTCCACAACGTCGCCGCACCGACCGCCGCCAGCACCGTGAGCGCACCCACCGACAGCAGGGCAAGCCCCAGCCCCAGACCCAGCCGACGCAACGTGTCCACCCGGCCCACCAGGAAACCGTTCGCCTGCGTCCCCGCCAACATCCCCAACGAGTTGATCGCGAACAGCCACGCATACGTCTGCGGAGACGCACCGAACTCCTGCTGCGACACGAACGAGAACGCCGACACGTACGTGAACAACATCCCGAAACTCAGACCCAGCGTCAGCACCGGACCCACAAAACGCGGCTGACGCACCAACCCCGACACCGTCGACCACAACTGACGCGGCCCCTGACGACGACGGGCCTCCACCGGCAGACTCTCCGGCAGCCACACCAGCACCAACACGAAACTGACGGCCGACATCACCGCCAACACCCAAAAACTCACCTGCCACGGGCCCACCAGCAACAGCTGCGCACCCAACAGCGGCGCCAACAGCGGCGCCAACATCATCACCAGCGCCAGCCGCGAGAAGAACCGCACCGCGTCATCGCCCTCGAACAGGTCACGCACCACCGCACGCGAGATCACCGCACCCGCGGCACCCGCCACCCCCTGCACGAACCGCAACACGATGAACACCGTCACGTCCGGCACGAACACACACAGCACCGACGTCACCGTGAACACGGCCACACCCACCAACAGCGGACCGCGACGCCCCCAGGCGTCACTCATCGGCCCCAGGATCAGCTGCCCGACCGCCAGGCCGAGCATGATCGCGGTCAGCGTCAGCTGAATCTGTGCCTCGCTCGTCCCCAGATCCCGGGTGATCTGCGGAAACGCCGGAAGATACATGTCGGTCGCCAACGGCCCGGTAGCCGCCAGCACACCCAGCACCATCACCAACAGGGCGATCGACTTACGCGACCGCGTCCAAGGCGCACTCCGGCGCTCACCAGGACTCTCGGACGTCGACGGGCTCTCGAAGATCTCACCCGCACCCTGCTCAGGGGGCGAGACGGGGGAGTTCGGGGACTGCACAGGCGCTCCAGCTCAAGGAAGGGGAAAAGGGCCGTATGGGAGCAAGCCCACCGGCCGGGACCACTCCATACCAACACCCCACAGGGAGGAATCGCTCCCCCTCGAACCGACCAATCACCTGTGATGTGTGTTACCACCCCAAAGCGTCACCGAACGAGACGGTCGAGCAACCTCTCCAACTCCGCCTCCGGGTCCTCCGCCAGCCCCCCGTGGATCGGCCCGGGCTGCACGATCGTGCTCCGCGGCGCAGTCAACCAACGGAACCGCTGCCCCGGCCGCTCACGGCCCGCGGCACCGGCCCCCGCACCACCGCGGCACATCGCCTCGACCGCCTCCAACGCACGCCGCACACCGGCCACGTCCACCCCGGGAGCAACAGCACACAGTCTCGCCTCGTCCAACGACGAACGGGCGGCCAAAAACCCCCGCTCCTGGCTGTACACGATCACGCCGGCGTTCACACACTCACCGCGCTCCAAACACGGAACCACCCGCAACAACGCGTACTCGAACACCACCCGGTCACGCTCCACACCCACACGCCCCGTCGTCACCGCATCGCTGTAACGCCTCACGCCGCTCATCCCGCCACCCCCGGCAACCACGAACGGTCGGCCACACGCGCCAACAGGTGCCTCACGTACGCCTCACGCACGTCTCCGGGAGCATCGAACCCCGGCTCGTCCACCAGCCACTCGTCGGGCACCAGGCCCACCACACCCCGCAGCAGCTCCTCGTCCACCAGGGGGGCGAACTCTGCGTCCGCCGCGGCCAGGTCCGGCGAGAACCCCGACAGCACATGGTCGGCGGCATCGTAGGCACGACCGACGAAACGGTCGGCACCACTCCAGTTGTGGTGGAAGATCAGCGTCGCGCCGTGGTCGATCAGGTACGGCCTGCCGTGCCACAGGAGCATGTTCGGGTTGCGCCACGAGCGGTCCACGTTGCCCGTCAGCCCGTCGAACCACAGGACCCGCCCGGCGAACCCAGGATCCGCCTCGAACGTCAGGGGGTCGAACCCGAGCGACCCCGGCAGGAAGTCCATACCGAGGTTGAGTCCGCCGCTGGCCTTGAGCAGCTCCTGCACCTCCTGGTCGGGCTCTCCACGGGCGATCACCGCGTCGAACTCCACCAGGGCCAACTCGGGGACCGGAAGCCCCAAGGCCCTGCCGAGCTCCCCTGCGACGACCTCGGCGACCAGCGTCTTGCGCCCCTGGCCCGCACCGATGAACTTGACCACGTACATTCCCAGGTCGTCGGCCTCGACCAGCCCCGGGAGCGAACCACCTTCACGCAGCGCGAGTACGTACCGCGTCGCGATCACCTTTTTCAGCACGCGGACCAGCATAGGCACCGGCCCGACAGGAAGCACCACCGCGGCGTCCGGCAGCCGCGACGCTCAACCGCGCACAGGGCGGGACGCCCTCCCACCCCTCCCCCGCACCCCGCACCCCGCCGGTAGGGCCGCTGAAGGACGCTGAACACGTTCTAGCCCCATGCGCCCCGACCGCGACACGCCGACACCTTCTCAGAACGAGACTCCAAGAAGCGGGCGACGTAGTCGCGCGAATTTGTCGTGCTGCTTTGTTTTGTAGAAACGAACGCCCACCTTTACGACGTAGATTTTGATGAAGGACGGGAAAGGGGGCACGGCTCCGCGGCCGTGCCCCCTCGGGTGCCCCCGGCTAGAGGCAATGCCGTTCGGTTAGGGGTTCGATCAACAGCGCAACCCCCGGCGTTTCGGCTGGCAAAACAGACGCAGCCCTTGTAGTGGTTCTCGGGTCCGC